>NZ_JBQCVF010000047.1:0-9285 GCF_051962515.1 Neisseria sp. P0009.S007
TGGCTGCCGTGAACGTCAATACGGCCTCTTCTGCCGAACTGGAGGCATTGCCGGGTATCGGCCCGGCTAAGGCGAAATCGATTGTGGAATACCGTCAGAAGAACGGTGCGTTCAAATCGGTGGATGAGCTGAAAAACGTGAAGGGCATCGGTGATGCGGTGCTGAACAAATTGAAGGCGGAGGCGACGGTTTCTCCTACCGCGCCTAAGGCCGCCCAGCCTGCCGTGAAAAAATAAGTCTGACGGACGTTTGTGCCGTATATGCCGCCCCGAGGCCGAACCGCTTGCCGGTTGGGCCTCGGGGCGGCTTTGTATGGGGGCGGGAATGAAGACTTGGACCAATGGGGGCCATTGGGTAAAGGGATAAACGGATAGGGAGCTTCTTGTTGGATAGTGATAGAAAAGATAAAGGGAATAAAGATATGTACTTAAAGGTATTTAACGGAAAACGGAATAGGGCAACCGTGCAGAGGGGGTATTCTTTGATACAGCTGTTGGTGGTGATGCTGTTGGTTTCGATATTGGCGACGGCGGCATTGACTGCCTATCGGGAATCGGTCCGCTCGGCGAACCTGCGTGCGGCGCATGCCGCCCTGCTGGAAAATGCGCGCTTTATGGAGCAGTTCTACACGAAAAAGGGCAGCTTTAAGCTGACGTCGACGAAGTGGCCGGAACTGCCGGTGAAGGAGGCGGGCGGTTTCTGTATCAGGATGAGCGGTCAGGCTAAGGGCATCCTGGAGGGTAAGTTTACCTTGAAGGCGGTGGCGTTGGACAGGGAGGCGGAACCGAGGGTATTGCGCTTGAACGAGTCGTTGACAGCAGTAGTTTGCGGGAAGATGAAGGGAAAGGGCAGTTGTACGGACGGCGAGGAGATATTTAGGGGCAATGATGCGGAGTGTCGGCCTTTTATGGGGTAACAATCGGGTGGAAAGGGAGAAGCGGATAAAGAAAAAGGACGTGCTCAGGCACGTCCTTTCGGGAGAGGATAATTTAATTGTTCCTGCTAACACAACCAACCTCAGTTAGCTAAGTAAGGAGATGAAATATTTAGTCTTGTTAGATTGGCACACTATCAATTTTCAGACGGCCCTTTGTTATAATCCTCTCTTTCCCTGAACATAAAACAGGCCATCTTATGGAAGTCATCCAATATCCCAATTCTCCGTTTAAACTCCATCAGCTATTTCCGCCCGCAGGCGACCAGCCCACCGCCATTGCCGGCCTGCTCGAAGGACTTTCAGACGGCCTTGCCTACCAAACCCTTCTCGGCGTAACCGGTTCGGGCAAAACCTACACCATGGCGAACGTAATTGCGCAAAGCGGCCGCCCCGCCATCATCATGGCGCACAACAAAACCCTTGCCGCCCAGCTTTATGCCGAAATGCGCGAGTTTTTCCCCGAAAACGCGGTGGAATATTTCGTCTCCTACTACGACTATTACCAACCCGAAGCCTATGTGCCCAGCCGCGACTTGTTCATCGAAAAAGACAGCGCGATCAACGAACACATCGAGCAAATGCGCCTTTCCGCTACCAAAAACCTGATGACGCGCAACGACGTGATTATCGTCGCCACCGTATCCGCCATTTACGGTATCGGCGACCCGACCGAATATCAACAAATGGTGTTGTCCGTCAAAGAAGGCGACACCATCGAGCAGCGCGACATCATCGCCACGCTCGTTTCCATGCAGTACGAACGCGGCGATTTGGATTTCAAACGCGGCAGCTTCCGTGTGCGCGGCGACGTGATTGACGTGTACCCCGCCGAAAGCTCCGAAAACGCCTTGCGCATCAGCCTGTTCGACGACGAAATCGACCGCCTCGATATGTTCGACCCACTTTCTGGTAGTCTTATTCAACGCGTCGGCCGCTACACCGTCTTCCCGTCCAGCCACTACGTTACCCCGCGCGACACCGTCTTGCGCGCCTGCGAGTCTATCAAAGAAGAACTGCGCGAACGCATCGAATTTTTCGCCAGCGAACAACGCCCCGTCGAACAACAACGCATCGAGCAGCGCACCCGTTTCGACCTCGAAATGCTCTACGAAATGGGCTTCTGCAAAGGCATCGAAAACTACTCCCGCCACTTCTCCGGCAAAAAAGAAGGCGAACCGCCGCCCACGCTGATGGACTACCTGCCCGACAACGCCATCATGTTCATCGACGAAAGCCACGTTACCGTAACCCAAATCGGCGGCATGTACAAAGGCGACGCATCGCGCAAGCAAAACCTCGTCGACTACGGCTTCCGCCTGCCTTCCGCCCGCGACAACCGACCGCTCAAATTCCACGAATTTGAAAAAGTCATGCCGCAAACCGTCTTCGTCTCCGCTACCCCTGCCAAATACGAAGAAGAACACGCTGGACAAGTGGTCGAACAAGTCGTCCGCCCCACAGGGCTGGTCGATCCCCAAATCATCATCCGCCCCGTCGCCACCCAAGTCGATGACTTAATGAGCGAAATCAACGACCGTATCCAAAAAGGCGAACGCGTTCTCGTTACCACCCTCACCAAACGCATGGCGGAGCAACTCACCGACTATTACAGCGAACTCGGCATCAAAGTGCGCTACCTGCACAGCGACATCGACACCGTAGAGCGCGTTGAAATCATTAGAGATTTGCGGCTTGGACTGTTTGACGTACTGGTCGGCATCAACCTCTTGCGCGAAGGCCTCGACATCCCCGAAGTCTCCCTCGTCGCCATCCTCGACGCCGACAAAGAAGGTTTTCTGCGCTCCCACCGCAGCCTGATTCAAACCATAGGCCGCGCTGCGCGCAACGTGAACGGCGTTGCCATCCTGTACGCCGATAAAATTACCGACTCCATAAAAGCCGCCATCGACGAAACCGAACGCCGCCGCGAAAAACAAATTAAATTCAACGAAGAACACGGTATCGTGCCGCAGCAGATTAAAAAACAGGTCAAAGACATCATCGACGGCGTGTACCACGAAGAAGACAGCGGCAAAGGCCGTCTGAAAGGCAAAAACAAGGTTAAAGTCGGCGAAATCCACAATGAAGAAGATGCCTTGAAAGAAATTGCCAAACTGGAAAAAGCCATGCAGCAGGCGGCTCGGGATTTACAGTTTGAAGAGGCTGCTGTGTTGAGAGATAGGATTCGAGGGATTAAGGAAGGGTTGTTGTTTGGGGCAGAATAATTTTTAAATTTCAGAGACCATGATATGGAAGAGAAACTTACAGATTTAATTCTTAGTAACATTGAAAAAGGTAATTATGGATTCATTATAGTAATAATTTTTACTATGGTATTGGCTATTATCATTTTTAGATTCAGAGGAGTATTAGAATACTTATCAGAAAGACGAAATTTTCGTAGAAAATTTTTAGAAGAGGTTATAGCCAATACAAAACATAAATCTAATGTGAGGTATTTCTTAGAAAACGAACTCATTAGGGAATATTTTGCTCGAATATTCAAATTTAATGCAGAAGTTATTATTATAGAAAAAATAATAGATTTTCATAAATTTTTAAATGGTGAATTTACGTTTAATCAACTTGTTAAAAGTTATAGGTATATGAGAATGAATGATGGAAAACTTACAATTCATATTTCCTGGCTTGATTGGCTTGTAGATGCATTTACATATTATATACTCGCATTTATTTTATTTTGTCTAGGAGTATATTCATATATTCTTGGCTTTAAACACGATAATTGGAAAATTTTATTATATATTTTATGTGCATTTTTTAATATTTTATTGAGTTTAATAATATATTTTCAATCAATCCCTTATAAAAATGCAAAGAAATTAAAATTAAGATTAGAAGCCTTTCAAAAACAAACCGTAGCAAACCGTAGCCTACATGACTAACCGCATGCGTGGATACGCCACACACACTACCTGAGGATAGCACAAACTTTAAATCTGAGGTGTAGGGTGTGTGTGGTATGCACGCATTCTTTGCCGTTCAAACCATTGGTTCAAACTTTCAGACGACCTCAAACGTCGTCTGAAAATCTCTTAGTGCAAAGGTCGTCTGAAAACCGTGAATCCGTTTTCAAACGACCTTTGTTTCATTTCAGGCAACGAATATAATAACGCATAGGCTGATTCCCGCCAGTTGATTCAAAGCCCAACGATAATCCATTTAAAAAAAGAATCCGACCATCATGACCTATCCGCAAGCCCTGCAACAACTTCAATATTGGCTCGCAAACAGCCAAGTATCTCACGCCAACCATCTGAATTTTAATGTACATCCCCTTTCAACTGATGAATTGCAGGCGATACGCGGATATACGCAGAACAAGCTGCCTGAAAGCTATTATTTATTTTTACAGCAATGTGGCGCGGGGGATTTTTTCTATTCGTGGCACACCAGCATGATCGATCAAACCGTATCGCAAACGCCCAAAATAGAAATCTACAATCTCGTCCAACTGCAAGAACAAAATCTCTATTACCAACAACTATTGCGCGAAGAACTTGACGACCTGCCGCCTGACGAACACCCCGACATAGGCGAAATCTTTATCATCGGAGCGCATCACAGCATGGGAGATTGGTTCGGCTTCGACCTGTCCCGCACCGAACCCAACTTCGATATTTTTATCCACGATGCCGCCGATCCCGCCACCTATGCCGAAGAGGCCCAATGGCGACAGTTTGAAGATTGGATCATCCGTTGCGTGGAAAGTAGGGGAGAAGATACGCTTTAAATGGTGGCATAAGTAAAACACAGTGAGGTAAAGTGGGTACTCATTAGCCATGTATTTCTGCTAACCATGCTTGAGTGGCTACGCCAAACAATAAGGCCGTCTGAAAACCATTTAAAGTTTTCAGACGGCCTTATTGTTTATATTGCTTTAAAATCTAACAGTCAAACTCGGCAATTACCGGTGCGTGGTCGCTGGGACGTTCTTGGGCTCGGGTTTCTAGGTCGACGGTGACGTCGGTAAGGGTGGCGGCGAGTTCGGGGCTGCTGAGGATGTGGTCGATACGCAGGCCGAGTTTGCGTTGGAACATGGCGCCGCGGTAGTCAAACCATGTGTAGAACGCGCCTTCGGGGTGGATTTTGCGCAGGCTGTCGGTCAGGCCGAGGTCGAGCAGGTTTTTAAACCATTGTCTTTCGATGGAGGAGCAATGGATTTTTTCGTGCCATTTTTCGGGGTCGTAGCAGTCGGCATCGGCCGGGGCGATGTTGAAGTCGCCGAGCAGGACGAGTTTGGGGTGAACGGCCATTTCTGCGCGGACGAACTCGGTCAATGCGGCAAACCATTGTTCTTTGTATTGGAATTTTGGGCTGTCCAGGGCTTCGCCGTTGACGCAATAGACGTTGATGATGCGCACGCCGTTGATGGTGGCGGCGATGACGCGGCGTTGTGGGTCATTGGGGAGGGCGGGCAGACCGCAATGTACGTCTTGCGGTTCGTGGCGGCTGATGATGGCGACGCCGTTGTAGGTTTTTTGGCCGCTCCAGACGCAGTGCCAGCCCATCATTTGCAGGGCGGCTGCCGGGAATTTGTCTTGGTCGAGTTTGAGTTCTTGTAATGCTAGTATGTCTGCTTGGTGGTCGGCCAGCCAGTTTTGTACTTGGGGCAGGCGGACGTTGAGGGAATTGACGTTCCAAGTGGCGATTTTCATGATGTTTCCGTGTGTGCTGTTGGGTGGGAAGGCGGCGGATTGCGCCTGTGGGAATGGGCGGTATTGTATAGCGGATTGGTTTATTTTTCGATATGGGCTGAAAGTGGCAGGCCGTCTGAAAGCTGATGTTTCAGACGGCCTTGATGTTGTGATATGGAATAATTTGTTTATGCTGCTGGGTCTTTGAGCGTGCGCAGGGTATTGAGGATGGTGGTGGCTTCTTCGGAGATGATGCGGTATTCGATGATGCGGTGGTAGCGCGTGAAATCGATGATGCCTTCGGTGCGCAGGCGTGCGAGGTGGTTGGCGATGCCGGTTGGGGAGGAGTCGAGTGCTTGTGCCAGTTCGGTAATGCTGCGGTCGCCGTCAAGCAGTAGAAAAAGAATGGCCATACGTTCGGGGTTGGCAATCAGTTTGAGAATGGTAGAGAGACGCTTGATTTCCATATTATTGTTCCTTTTGTCTGTTATATGAATGCTTGATTTAGGTTAAATTTGGATGATTGTAGTTTTTATTAAGATTAACCTTATAATTCAAACTCTTACCTTGCAGTGTACACGGTTTTGTAAAATTTGAGGGCATTGTTTTGCAATTTTTTTGTTCATTTTCGATATTTTGCTTCGGTTGCGAAAATGGATTGAAAAGAGACAAAAAGGCCGTCTGAAATGTTCCGTTGCAGATGATTTTGCTGACGGATGTTTCAGACGGCCTTTGATTTGGCTTTAAGTTGTTTTTTCTTTTATGTTTGTGTTGAATCAGCCGATTGATTGTTTTTAAACAAACAACTAGGTTTTATGATTCTATGCTTAGGACTACACGCCAAGGGCTTGTCAGACGCTTGGACGTGTTGTCGAAATGCGACTACTTTTTCTTCCAGCCTGCGGTCATGGCGAAGGTAATGGGGTCGTAGTATTTCGGCAGCTTGGACGGAATGCCTACATCGTTACGGTACACGACGCGGTAGCGGTCGGCGAACCAGTTTGGAACGATGGTGTATTGGTGGCGGATCAGTCGGTCGAGCGCGCGCGAGGTGGTTTGCAGCTCTTGGCGGTTGGTAAAGCTGTTGAAATGGGTCAGCAGTTTTTCGACCGCGGGATGGCAGACGCCGGACAGGTTGCGGCTGCCTTCGGTTTTGGCGGCGGCGCAGCTGAAGTAGTCGTATTGCTCGTTGCCGGGGCTTTCGCTGTTGCCGTAGTAGCCGGTGGTTACGTCAAAATCGAAGTCGTTCATGCGTTTTTGGTACACGGCGGAATCGGCGGTGCGCACGTTCATGGTAATGCCGATTTTGGCGAGGTCGCGCTGCCATTTGGCGGTAATGCGTTCGTAGTTTTTGCTGGGGGCGAGGAATTCAAAGGTCAGCGGTTTGCCTTGTTTGTCGACTGCTTTGCCGTTTTTGTATTGGTAGCCGCCTTTTTCAAGCAGGGCGCGTGCTTTGAGCAGGTTCGGGCGCACGCCCAGTTTGGGGTCGGTAACCGGCGGCATAGGGACGTCTTGATCCAATACGCCATCGGGCAGCTTGGTGCCCAATGATTTGAGCAATGCGGTTTCTGCACGGTCGGGCTTGCCAGTTGCGGCCATGGTGCTGTTGGTGAAGAAGCTGTCGGTGCGGCGGTATGCGCCGTAGAAGATGCGGCTGTTGACGCTTTCGTAGTCGAAGCTTTCAATCAAGGCGCGGCGGACGTAAATATTGTCCAAGGGCTTGTGGCGCATATTGATGACGAAGCCTTGCATGCCTGCGGTGCTGTTTTGCAGCCATTCGTGTTTGGACAGGTTGCGTTTTTTGAGGACTTCGTCGGAGTAGGCGCGCGCCCAGTTGCGGGCGACGTTTTCTTGTACAAAGTCATATTGGCCGCCTTTTAACCCTTCAATGCGGACAACTTCGTCTTTGACGTATTTGATGCGGATGTGGTCGTAATTGTAGCGGCCTTTGCGCACGGGCAGGTTTTGCGCCCAGTAGTTTTTGTCGCGGACAAACTCGCTGATGCGGCCGTTTTCAGCTTTGGCAAAACGGTAGGGGCCGGAGCCGATGGGCAGGCTGTTGGGCGCGGCGGCCAGGCCTTTTGGATAGCTTTTATGCGAGAAGACGGGCAGGCTGCCGAGAATCATGTGCAATTCTGAGTTACGCTGCTTGAAGCGGAATACGACGGTGCGGTCGTTGGGCGTTTCTACTTTGGCTACGTCGCTCCAGTAGAAGTGGTACATGGGGGCGGCGGCTTTGTCTTTGGTCAGGATGTTAAATGAAGCGGCAACGTCTTTGGCCAAAACGGGGTCGCCGTTGTGGAATTTGGCTTTGGGGTTGATTTTGAAGGTAACGGAAAGACCGTCCGGCGCCAGGGCGATGTCTTCGGCAATCAGGCCGTAAACGGCGTAAGGTTCGTCCATGCTTTGCTCGGTCAGGGTGTCGAGCGTCAGCATGCTGATGCCGTATTCGTGGTTGCCTTTGAGGGTAAAGGGGTTGAGCGTGTCAAAAGCACCGAGGAAAGGCGTGGTAAACGTGCCGCCTTTGGGGGCGTTGGGATTGACGTATTCGAAAGCGGTGAAGTTGGCCGGATATTTGGGTGGTTGGCCAAGGCCTACGCCGTGGGCGGCGAAGGCGGCAGATGGAATCAAACCGAGCAGCGAGAGTAGGGCTGGTGTTTTCATCTATTTTTCCTTGTAGGTCGAATGTAGTATTCAGTAGTGTGCCGATTATAGCAAAGGCCGCCTGAAACTTGATATTTTTGGTTTCAGACGGCGTCACGTTTAAGAGGATTGTTTTTTCGTATGGGCGCCGAACTCGGCCAGCGTCATGTTCAAGGTTTCCAAGCAGGGCTGCATGATGTGGTCAACCGTTTGATTGACCTTGTCTTTGTTGAGCGTTTGCGGGCGGTAGACAAAGAGTTTGAACAGCTCGGCCAAGTCGATGGACTCCGCCCCCATTTTCAAGACCCAACCCTGACGGCCGAAATAGACATAGCCGTGTCGCGCCAGTTTTTCTAAAAGCTCGCCCAATTCGTCGAAGCCCATATTGATATGCCGTCTGAACTCCTGCACCGGCAACGCCTTACCGCTTTGTTGGGCAGAATCGAGCAGCAGCAGGATTTTCAATACATCGTCAAAGCGGCCGCGCGCATCCAGACTGCGGCGGAACGCTTCGCCGCGCCAGTAGGACAGGGACGAGGTCAAAACCGCGCCGCCCAATACCAGCGTCCATAACAGGTTGAGCCACAACAGGAAAAAAGGTACCGCGGCAAATGCGCCGTAAATCGATTTGTAGCCGTCAAAGTTGCCCATGTACCAAGCGAACAAAAAGCGTGCCGTTTCCAAGCAAAACGCCGTTACGGCCGCGCCGACCAAAGCATGGCTTGCCGGCACGAAACGGTTGGGCACAAAGCGGTATAAGCCCCACAGCAGCATCGTAATAAATGAAACCGCAGTGATAATTCTCAGCCATTCTGATCCGCCTACCACTTGCACCTGACCGATCACGACCGACAAGCCCACGCCCAAAGATAAAGGCCCAAACGTCAGCAACGCCCAATACACTAAAAACTGCATCATCCAAGGCCGTTGCGAATTGACGCGCCAAATCCGGTTGAACGCATTGTCTATGGTCCGAATCAGCATCAGCGAGGTTACGACCAACATCACACTACCGATGGCCGTCAGCTTGGTGGCCTTATCGCGGAA
>NZ_JBQCVF010000047.1:9385-14684 GCF_051962515.1 Neisseria sp. P0009.S007
GTCCGAATCAGCATCAGCGAGGTTACGACCAACATCACACTACCGATGGCCGTCAGCTTGGTGGCCTTATCGCGGAACGCATTGATGTAGTCAAACACCATATCCGCGCCCTGCGGCACAATGGTGCGGTTGATAAAAGAGACAAATTCCCCCGACCATTGGTCGAAAACGGGGAAGGCCGAAGCGATGACGACCATCACCGTCAACACGGGCACCAAAGCCAAAAGTGTCGTAAACGTCATGTTTGCCGCTACCTGCGGCACACGCTCGTCATCAAAACGGCGCACGACAAACCAAGCGAACGCTACGCCTTTACTCTTTAAAAAACCTTGCCACCATTGCGAAAACGGCATAACCTTTTCCCACTTTTAAATTGAAATTTCTTCTTTTCAGACGGCCCGAGTATTTAAAAGGCCGTCTGAAACCTGACAGCATTGTAACGGAAACCCCAAATGAACCCAAATCCTCTGAAAATCCTCGTCCTCTTTTATTCCCAAAATGGCAGCACGCGCAACCTTGCCCGCCAAATCGCACGCGGTATCGAAAGCGTGGACGGTTGCGAAGCCGTGTTGCGTACTGTTCCCAAAGTTTCCACCGTTTGCGAAGCCGTTGAAAAAGCCATTCCAGACGAAGGCGCGCCATACGCGACTGCCGACGACCTCAAAAATTGCGCCGGCCTTGCGCTCGGCAGCCCAACACGTTTCGGCAATATGGCCGCCGCAATGAAATACTTTATCGACGGCACCATTCCCCTTTGGCTCGGCGCAGAACTCGTCGGCAAGCCTGCCACCGTATTCACCAGCACATCTTCGCTGCACGGCGGCCAAGAAAGCACCTTGCTGACCATGATGCTGCCCCTGTTGCACCACGGCATGGTCATCAGCGGCATTCCATATACCGAGTCCGCGCTCAGCAATACCCAAAGCGGCGGCACGCCTTACGGCGCAAGCCATGTTTCCGGCCATGACAGCAAGCCGGCATTGACTGCCGAAGAAAACGATATTGCCTTTGCGCAAGGTAAACGTTTGGCAGAATTGGCACGAAAATTGGCAGACTGATTACCTTGTAATAAAAAGATTAAGGCCGTCTGAAAACCTGATGATACGGGTTTTCAGACGGCCTTTTTAGTTAATTAGGACTAGTTTGAAAATAAATATTTTGAATTAAACGAACTACTTAGAAAATAGTGATTAGAACATAGTTTCATCGGACTACATCTTTTTGATAGAATCTGCGACCAAATTGTAAAGATAAGCTAATTGGAGAGGCTATGTCACTACCTGTATTTCCCTATGGCAAATTAAGCTTTGCCGTCAGTCTGGCGCTGTGTTCGGCGTATTCTTTCGCGACCGAAGTAGAAAATACCCAGCCGCAAGAACGTGTCGATTTACCGACAGTTACCGTCCAAGGTGTCGGAAAACAGACTACTTCCAACTACACCATTCCCGCTTCCTCTGCCGCGACAGGCATCCGCCTGACCCAGCGCGAAACGCCGCAGTCCTTGTCTGTCGTTACCGAAAAACAAATGGACGACCAAGGTTTGGATACCTTGCAGGACGTGTTGAAACAAACGCCGGGCGTGTTTCACAGCAAAATGGGTAACAACGTCTCCGGCCACAGCCAGTTTATTTCGCGCAGTCAGGCGATTGACAGCATTTCCGTAGACGGCGCGCCCAAATTCCTTTACGACGGTAAAGCCATCCGCCGCGGCACCAACAATCTGGACAGCACATTGTACGAACAAGTCGTCGTCGTACGTGGCGCAAGCGGTTTGTCCAACGGCGGTATGGGCGAGCCGGGCGGTACGGTTGCGTTGGAACGCAAAAAACCGACTGCCAAACCTGCCGTCAGCGTAGAAGCCGGAGTCGGTTCGTGGAACCATTACCGCTTCGTCCTTGATGCCAATCAGCCTTTGAATGCAGACAATACCTTGCGCGGCCGCGCTATTTTGGTCAGCGACCATGGCGGCGATTACCTGCCGAACACTTCGCGCCACAATCACACTTTCTACGGCACTTTGTCTTACGATATCACGCCGCAAACCCAATGGCGCCTCGGTACGGAAATACATCGTTTCCGCAATACCGGCAGCTCGCGTTTCAGCTACCTGACCGCAGCAGGTTCGCGCCGTACTGGATTCATACCGTTTGAGTCTTCGCCGCGCAGCAATTCTTCCGCGCGCTGGGCATACGGCAAAGACACCAGTGCCGAAGTATTCACTTCCCTCAGCCATGAGTTTGACAACGGCTGGAAACTGACAGGCGATTACAGCCATGTTTCGGGTAAAAACGACATCGTTTCAGGCATTGCCGGTACATTTGAAATCAATCCCGATTACTCTGCACTTTTCACTTCAGACCGCGACCGCAGCAAATACCGCGATCAGAATTTTGCGCTGGCCTTGGACGGCCATTATCCGGCGTTGGGCCGTTCGCATGAGTTCAATGCGGGCATCAGCTATCAGGACAACAAAGAAAACCTTTCTTTCTACGAAGAAGGCGAGTCGATGATTCCCGATTTGCGTAAATTTGACGGCAACATCGCCAAACCCGATATGCCATATCTGCGCGATGGTTTTTCACGCATGAAAAACCTGTCGGTTTACGGCTCGACCCGTTTCAAACTGACCGACAAGCTCGCCTTTATCGGCGGCAGCCGTTTTGTGGATTGGCGTTACCGTTACAGCACCAGCCGTAACAAATTCGTACACAGCAGCCACAAACAAAATGTTTTCATTCCTTATTTGGGCGTAACCTACGACATCGGCGACAATTTGACCGCCTATGCGTCTTACACCACCATTTTCCGTCCGCAAGTGCGTTATCTGACCAAAGACGGCGCGGCGCTCAAACCACAACGCGGCAAAACCTACGAGACTGGTTTGAAAGCGTCATGGTTTGAAGGCCGTCTGAATGCTTCCGCCTCCGTCTTTATGAACAAACGCGACCATTTGGGCGTTGTCGCAGGCAAATTCGCGAATGGCGAGGAATACTACCGTGCAGCCGACAACACCACAACAAAAGGCGTGGAGCTCTCTGTCGGCGGCCGCCTGAGCGATAAATGGCTGTTGAATGCGTCTTATGCACGTTCTAAAATCAAAGACAGCGAAGGGGTTCAACTGCATCCGTCTTATCCGGTTCATTTGTTCAAACTCTTTACCACGTATGACGTGACCGACCGTTTGAACGTAGGTGCCAACGTCAACTGGCAAAGCCGCAGCCACACGCTGGATGAATATCCTGCAGACATCAATCCGGCTGCCGCGGCCGCGTTGACCCAACGTCCGTATGCAACGCTGGACTTGACCGGTCATTACAAAATCGGCAAATCCACCCGCATCAGTTTGGACTTTGAAAACGTCTTTAACAAACGCTATCGCACCATGCCGGATATTCACGTTTACGGCACGCCGCGTAGTGTGACTGCAACGGTTAAACACACGTTTTAATTGAAAAGAAAAGTAGGAGAGACCGTCTGAAAACCTGAATGATCGGGTTTTTAGACGGCCTGAATATTTTCTAACATATTGTTTTTACGTCGAACCTGACTAAAAATTGCTCGGGATATTGAGCAAAGAAATCAAAATGACAGACGCAAAAAAGACCGGAACATATCCGGTCTTTTTAATGGTTTCGCACTTATGCTTTGTAACTTTTCGCTTCGGCAAGCAGTGCCAGCAATTCTTCAGTCGTATCCCAACCGATGCAGGCATCTGTAATACTTTGACCGTAAACCTCTGGCTTGTCCTGACGGCCTTCAACCAAGTGGCTTTCTACCATCACGCCCATGATGTTTTCTTCACCGGCTTTCAGCTGCTCCGCAACATCGCGTGCTACATCCATTTGTTTGCGGAAGTCTTTACGGCTGTTGGCATGGCTGCAGTCCACCATCAGTTTGCTGCTCACGCCGGCTTTTTGAAGCTGCGCAACAGCGTCTTTAACGTGTTCTGCGCTGTAATTAGGCTCTTTACCGCCGCGCAAAATCGCATGGCAGTCAGGGTTGCCGCTGGTGTGGACAATCGCGGAATGACCGGCTTTGGTTACAGACAAGAAGTGGTGTGGATGATTGGCGGCGCCGATGGCGTCAATGGCAATTTTCAGATTGCCGTCCGTACCGTTTTTAAAACCGACAGGGCAGGAGAGGCCGCTGGCCAATTCGCGGTGTACCTGGCTTTCAGTCGTACGCGCACCAATCGCGCCCCAAGAAATCAGGTCGGCGTAGTATTGCGGCGTAATCATGTCCAAGAATTCAGTCGAAGCAGGCATGCCCATTTCGTTCAAAGTCAGCAACAACTGACGCGCTTGGCGCAGGCCGTAGTTGATGTCAAACGTACCGTCCAAGTGAGGATCGTTAATCAGGCCTTTCCAGCCAACGGTTGTACGCGGTTTCTCAAAATACACGCGCATCACAATCAGCAGCTCTTTCTCATATTTTTTGCGCAAGGGCAGCAATTTTTGCGCATATTCTACCGCCGCCTTAGTATCGTGAATCGAGCATGGGCCGATGATGACCAGCAAACGGTTGTCGCGGCCGTGAACCAAATCCGAAATCTCATGACGTGTTTTATAAACCAAATTGGCAACGTGAGGCGTAACAGGCAGCTCATACAAATGCGCGATTGGAGGAAGTAACTCTTTGACTTCTTTAATTTTAATATCGTCAGTAGGGTGGTGTTGGGACATGATGAACTCTCTTGTTTATTTTTGATACAGGTTACAGGTTTTAGCAGAATTAAACAAGGCTTAGTTTTTTGTTTTAGCAATTTTATTCTAAAATTTCTTTATTTTAATTATTTTATAGAATTTAAAATCAGTTTGTTTATAAAAATTAATATTTAATGCTATTTAAGAATTTTATTTATATAATAAAGGGTTTTGGGGTTTTATCAAAATACAGGCCGTCTGAAAATGTTCAGACGGCCTGAAGTCTTACATAGACCAAAAATTGAGAAGCGTGAAGGCTATCGATATTGTTCCAGCAAGGGCGAAGAGAAAGGAGTCCAATACACGCCTTTAAGGCCGCTTTCAACCAATTTGTCATTCAACCAAGTGTTACAAGTATTGAATAAATGATAGCGCCCTTTGGCTTCGTAAAAAGCATCGTTAGATTGATGATGAATTCCTTTTAGCAAGATGGGGTGCCCATTTTTTTGTTGAAAACCGGCCAAGAGCGATTTTGTTAAATTCCTGTATTGCTCAGGCGTGACCAAAAATTTGACGACGTGGCTATTTTCTCGTGGTTCAAAAGGATAATAAGTAACATGAATCAGCGTACGGTTCAGCCCGCTTAATGCACCTAA
>NZ_JBQCVF010000048.1:0-14504 GCF_051962515.1 Neisseria sp. P0009.S007
GCATGGCTGGTCGGGACATAAGGATTTTTCGGATGAATGACCAGCGACACGCCCATGGCTTCAAACGCCGCGCCTGCCAATTCAGGACGATGGGCAGTGGCAGAAGCCGGCATTTTGGTTCCCTTTACATGCGAAAAATTTACACCGGCCTGCTCGAATACTGCGCCGTTTTTCAATACGCGGGTTTCGCCGATACCCAGTTTCCCCGTCCACGCTTCATGCACAAATTTGGCTTCGCCATCTTCTTGCTCCAGCGCGGCGCAGATTTGGTTTTGCAGGGTTTTGAGGAGGGTTAGAACGGATTCTGTGTGCATGATATTTCCTTGATGGTGTTTTGTTATGGGTAAATTTTTGCAGGGCTTATCTTGTAATCAAGCTTGACTCATCAGCAATAGATTGAAAGGTATCGATGATGTGGCGATACCTTTCAGACGGCCTTGATTTATTCAGTAAAAAAGGTATGTGCGCCCAAATAGTTTTTGGCGTAGAACGGGGTGGAAAGTTTTTCGGTTTTGATGGTTTTGCCGCTGCTGGGGGCGTGGATGAATTCGCCGTTGCCGATGTAGAGGCCGACATGGGAATATTTGTGTGCGCCGCCGGTATTGAAAAAGACAAGATCGCCGGCTTTTAATTTGTCATCGGAAATTTTACGGCTGGCTGCGGCCATATCGCGTGCGGTGCGTGGCAGATTGACATTGAGGGCGTTTTTATAGACGAATTGGATCATGCCGCTGCAGTCAAAGCCTGTGGCTGTGGTACTGCCGCCCCATTTGTAGGGCGTGCCGATCAGGCCCATGCTGTGAAGCATCAATTCCTGCGAACCTTGTGTGCGGTCAATATGGGAAATGCGGACAGGTTGGACTTTTCTGGCGGTTATTTGCGGCTTGTGGGATTTGTGTTTGCTGGTGGTGCCGCAGGAGGCCAACAATAGGCTGGTGGTACAAACAAATAGGGTTTTGCAGATGAGTCGAGACATGGTGAATTTCTCCGGTCGCATGATTTATGTTTTCAGACGGTCTCTATAATAATCCTTCTATGGGCAGGATGGACAGGATTTTTGAAGTAACCCGTTTCCAGAATTTGGCTTCTGGTTCTTGTGCGTAAGTTCGTTTTTCACTTGGGTCATACCAGTATAGTTTATTGTAATTGCCAAGCGTTACCTGATAGGCGTAGTTTGGGGTGGTCGTAACGAGGGTGCGCTGCATTTGGCCTGCGATTTGGGGACTTTCGATGACGACACCCATTTCGGTATTGAGGCGTGCGGAACGTGGGTCGAGGTTGAATGAGCCGATGAAAATGCGTTTCTCGTCCACGATGAATGTTTTGGCGTGCAAGCTGGTGGCGGAGCTACCGGTCAAGCCGCGGTCTTTGGAGGTCGGAACGGCGTGGTTGGGCTGGAGCTCATAGAGTTTGACCCCAGCTTTAAGCAAGGGCTTGCGGTATTTGACGTAGCCGGAATGGACGGCGGCAACGTCGGTTGCTTGGAGCGAATTGGTCAAAACGGTAACGTCCACGCCGTTGTGAATCAGCTTTTCTATGGCTTTAACGCCCGATTTTGTGGGCACAAAATAGGGTGAGACAAGGTAAACGCTTTTTTCAGGTTGCTTGAGGGCGTCTTGTAGGCGTTCGGAAATAGGCGGTTTATGCCGGTCACGGTCTAAGCCTTTGGCCGGGTCATCGCTGATCAGGCGTGTGCTGACACTTTGCCACTCCATAAGGTTGCTCTGTATTTTTTGATAGAGGTTGGAGTGTTCAATGCTTTGACGGTAGCGGATGAGCGTTTGGTTTTTATCTTGGTCGGTGTAATTAAGTTCGGCTAGTCCTTTTTGCAGGTTTCCCCGTTTGATTATGCTACTTGCATTGTAGGCGGAATGGCTTGCCCAGTAGCGGTCGAAGTCTTGGGACACTTCTGTTACTACGCGTCCTGTTGCGAGGATATCGAGGTCGGCAAAGATGGTATCGTCGTTAACCTTAAAATATTCGTCGCCGATATTGCGTCCGCCCAAAATGGTGGCACGGTTGTCGGCGGTAAAGGATTTGTTGTGCATTCGGCGGTTAAGTCGCGGAAAGTCGGCAACGTAGCCGAGCGCACGCCATTTTCTGAAAATGAAGGGATTAAACAGACGGACTTCGATATTGGGATGATTGTCGAGTGCCAGCAGGAGATCATCCATGCCGTTGGTGTTGTTGTCGTCCAGAAGCAAACGCACACGGACGCCGCGTTCGGCCGCGCGATGAATCAGGTTGAACAAAAGCTTGCCGGAGATGTCGTTGTGCCAGATATAGTACTGCAAATCAAGAGTATGGTCGGCGGCTTCAATTAAGGCTGCTCGGGCAACAAAGGCTTCATGGGCATCGTTCAGCAGATAGATATGGGAAATATCGGCCTTGGAGGGGGTAGAAGGAATACCTAAGGCGCTGTCCAGTCGCGGCGTTGAAGGGATGTCAAGATAACTGCTTTGGGTGCGTTCGTCCAATGATGGCAAAAACGCGGCGCAACCGCCCAATAGCAGGGTATAAAGAAGAGGAAGATGAAATTTCATGGGAAACCGGTACAAACAATCCCTACCTAAATGATATTTAGGCAGGGATTGAATTGAAATTAGGTTGCTTGAATCAGCTTAGAAGGCAACATAATTTGCCGGATTGACTGGTTTGCCGTTTTGACGGATTTCAAAGTGCAACTGAGTGCGGGATGCATCGGTATTACCCATGTGCGCAATGGTTTGACCGCGTTTCACGGTTTGGTTTTCATTAACCAGCAGGCGTTGGTTGTGACCGTATGCGCTCAAGAATGAGGAGTTGTGTTGGATGATGACCAAGTTGCCGTAACCGCGCAAGCCTGAGCCTGCGTAAACGACTTTACCGTCTGCCGCTGCAACAACAGGCTGGCCTTGCGTACCGGCGATATCCACACCTTTGTTGCTGCCGCCGAAGTTGGCGATAACGTTACCGGTAGTCGGACGCTGCCATGTGATGCCGCTGACGTTGCGGCTGCTGCCGGTAGATACGGTCGGTGTATTGGCAGGCGTGCTTGGAGTCGGAGCAGTAGTTGTAGTTGTTGGAGTAGAAGGTTTGCTTGCAGAAGCTGCAGGTGCAACGTAGCCTTCAGGTTTCACACGGAGGGTTTGACCAATGCTGATGGTGTTGTCGGCCAAGTTATTCCATGCACGCAGATTGTCTTGGGTAATGTTGTAGCGTTTGGAGATGTTGTAAACGGTATCACCACGAACAACGGTATGTGTCGCTGCATTAATATCAACAGGCGCATAAGAAGGCGTGTAAGTGCCGGTGCTGCCGCTGTTGTACGTTGGAGCAGGTGTACTTACCGGCGGAGTGTATGGAGCATCTGCCGCTGGGCTGGTGTTGGTATTGTAAGGCGCTGCACCGTAAGGATTGTCAGCGGTAGAGCTTGTTGTTGAACCACCGCTTTGTGTGCCGACGACTACAGGAGCCGGTTGTTGGCTGGCACAGGCTGCAAGTAATAAAACCAAAGCTGCCGATCCGGCATAAGATACACTTTTTTTCAACATGTTAATGACTTTCGTATTCGGGTAATTGTTCTCGTCGGGGCATATCATAATAAAAATATGCTTGTTTCTCAAGTGTTCGGCTGTTAGGGACTGTTAAGGCGCAGGGATTTCTGACCAAAAGGAAGCGGTTTGCTCCATTTGTCCGTAGGCAGTCAAATCGACTTGCAGGGGGGTAATCGTGATGAAGCCGGATGCGCATTCGCTAAAGTCGGTACCTTCTTCGCTGTCGGAAACATCGCCGACCGGCCCAATCCAATAAATTTGTTCGCCACGTGGATTATACATGGGAACAATGCTTTGTTCATGATGACGGCGGCCGAGCCGTGTAATTTTTATGCCTTGGATATCCTCAGGTGCGACGGCAGGGATATTGATGTTCCATAAGATGGGTTCGGAAATAGGGCGTTTGAGAAAGTAGGAAAGCAGTATCCAAGCGGCTTTTTCCGCGGTTTCCCAATAACGGGCGCTGGAGTCGGCGAGGGAGAAAGCAATGGCGGGTATGCCCATCAGGTAGGCTTCCGTCGCAGCGGCAACCGTACCGGAATAAAGCGTATCGTCGCCCATGTTTGCGCCGTTGTTGATGCCGGACAAAACTAAGTCGGGTTTGAAATCGGCAAGGGCGTGTTGGCCGACATGAATGCAGTCGGTAGGGGTGCCATTCACATAGTAAAACCCGTTTTCCGCCTGTTTCAGTTGTAAAGGACGGTCTAAAGTCAGGGAATTGCTGACGCCGCTGCGATCGCGTTCGGGCGCAACCACCCTGACATTGGCAAATTCTGCACATACTCTTGCCAAAACAGCCAAACCGGGCGCAAGATAACCATCGTCGTTTGAGATTAATATGTTCATGTGACAATATTGTGTCTATCGGTAAGATGGGCCGTATTGTACTGGTTTGCTTGAGCGATTGTCCATGAATCGGCAACGTTTGGGCGGAAAGGATAATAATGAAACATTATGAATTAGACCCCAAAGCTTTATTGGGCGGCGTGATTGCTTCAGACGGCAATCAAGAGATTGTTCAGCTTTCACTGCAGAAGAATAATGAAATTCCGGCATATGAGGCGGATGCGATTATTTTGCTTTTGGTTTTAAACGGCAAAGCCGAAATCAAAACGGTGGACGAAGTTTTGCAGACCGAAGGCTTGCAAGTTATCCGTCTTGAGCCGATGGAGGCGCACAGCATTCGCGCGTTGGCCGATAACACCAATATTTTGGTTATCAAACAATTAATTCACGAAACCGGTCTCAGCAAACGTTTGAGATTTGGAAGTTGCTGTCTGTAATGGCAATAAAGGCCGTCTGAAAAGTCTCAGACGGCCTTTTTAAAATCAACTAGATTTATTTCAAACCTTTTTTCACCAAATCTTCATAACCGCCATGGTTGGTTACGTTGGTGTAGCCGGCTTTTTTCAGCTCAGTCAGCGCAGCTTCTGCTCGGCGGCCGCTGCGGCAGTAGAGGTTGACCGGTGCGTTTTTATCCGGGCTCACGGATTTGATGCGGTCAACGATTTGGTCGTGCGGAATATTGAGTGCACCTTGCAAATGACCTTCTTTGAATTCTTCGGCAGAGCGGACATCAATCCAAACCCCTTTTGCTTTTGCAGGCTGTGCCGCGCTTTTTTCAACCTTAGGCATAGAGGCTGCGGAAGCGGCCAAAGGAGTGGCAATAGCGGCGGCAAAAAGTACGGCGGTCAGCAGTTTCTTCATGGTTCAATCTCCTATCAGACAGAAAACAATATGATAACTTTATCAGTTTAGCATTTCATCAGGCCGTCTGAAAGGGGAGTCGTCTTTCAGAAGGCCTGATTTTACAAACCGATTAGCGTTGGGTTTCTACTGCTTCCAAAGCGCGCAAAGCGTATGTATAAGCGGCACCTGCGTTCAGTGCGATAGCGGTGGCCAATGCGCCGGCGATTTCGCTTTCGGTTGCACCTGCCTTGGCTGCAGCGGCGGCATGCACGCTGATGCAGCTTTCGCAACGTGTGGTAATGGCAACGGCGATGGCGATCAGTTCGCGAGTTTTGGCATCCAGTGCTTCGGCAGCGGCTGCTTGATCCAGTGCGCCGTAGGCTTGCAGCATTTTAGGATGGTTTTTACCCAGTTCGCCGAATGCTTTTTTTACCAAGGCGGTATGTTCAGGCCAGTCTTTAAACATGATATGTCCTTTCTTAATGTGAGTGGATAAGATAAAAAATCCTATCCGTTTGTGTTTGGTGTGTGTATTATTGCAATAATTTGAAGATTTAAATCGTCAAAACATCTCATTTATTGGTAAAAAACACTATGGATATTTTGGATAGGCTGGTCGAATTGGCGCAGGTAAAAGGCAGCG
The DNA here is from genome assembly GCF_051962515.1 of Neisseria sp. P0009.S007. Lineage (NCBI taxonomy): Bacteria > Pseudomonadati > Pseudomonadota > Betaproteobacteria > Neisseriales > Neisseriaceae > Neisseria > Neisseria sp. P0009.S007. The sequence goes on from NZ_JBQCVF010000048.1 coordinate 5,869, forward strand.
TGGATGTTCAATGTCTGTTTCGGGGGGAGTGGTATGTGCGGCATGAACCAAAGCGTGCGCATGGTTTGGTGCATATCGTAACTGCCGGTTCGGGTTATATCCGAATTGATGGGGAGCAAGAGGCAAGGCTGCTGAGTGCGGGGGATATCATTTTTTTTCCGCGCAGCGTAGGGCATACTTTGAGCAGTGACAGCAGTTGTGAAAATCTTGGTGTTAATGTGCTGACGAGTGAAAAAGGCGCATTTAAAGTCAAGCGAAGTCATGCAGGAGGCGATGCGGCTTTGCATCTTTTCTGTGCACGGTTTGAATATGAAGCGCAGGCGGATATTATGGCGGGGCTGCCTGACACGGTTTTGCTGAATATCAACCATCCTTCTTTGCAGTATTTGGTGGCATTGTTGCAGTATGAGAGCGGTCAAGCCTTGTCCGGTTCGGTAGCGGTTGTGAACGCATTGGCTTCGGTGTTGTTGGTATTTCTACTTCGAGCCAGCCTGGAGAAAAATGGGGAAGCGCAATTAAGCGGTTTGCTGAATGGTTGGCAGGACAAACGTCTGCGGAATCTGCTTCAGGCAGTAGTGGATAAGCCGGAAGAGGAATGGAATATCGAGAAAATGACCGCGATTGCCAACTTGTCTCGCGCCCAGTTAATGCGGGTATTTAAGCAGCAGACGGGAACAAGCCCGCATGCCTTTGTTAACAGCATCCGCTTGCAGCAGGGGGCGTTATTGTTAAAGCAGACAGCCGATTCGGTTTTATCGGTTGCGCTCTCGGTGGGTTTTCAATCGGAAACGCATTTTGGCAAGGCATTTAAAAAGCAATATGGGATATCGCCGGGGCAATATCGTAAGAATGATCGCGCTGATGAAGCAGCAGTACAAGCGGAAGAGATGCCGATTTACTTTATTTGAACAGATGATAAAAGGCCGTCTGAAAGTGTAATAATGAAATCTAGGATTTCTAAAACACTTTTCAGACGGCCTCAATTTTAAAACGTATCAATCAAACAGAATTAGTCCAGTTTTTTGAAATGACGGCGACGTTCCAATTCGCTCAGGTAGCGTTTACGCAGGCGGATGGATTGTGGCGTGATTTCAACCAGTTCGTCATCGTCGATGAACTCAACTGCACCTTCCAAAGTCAATTTGATAGGCGTAGTCAGGCGCACGGCTTCATCTGTACCGCTGGCGCGGACGTTGGTCAGTTTTTTACCTTTCAGAGGGTTTACCACCAAGTCGTTGTCGCGGCTGTGAATACCAATAATCATACCTTCGTAGACTTTGTCGTTTGGAGAAACGAACATACGGCCGCGGTCTTCCAAGTTCCACAGGGCGTAAGCAACAGCTTCACCTTGCTCTTGAGAAACCAGGACGCCGTTGTGACGACCTGGCATATCAGGTTTAACCGGAGCATAGTCGTCAAAAACGTGGCTCATCAAGCCGGTACCGCGGGTCAAGGTCATAAATTCACCTTGGAAACCGATCAGGCCGCGTGCAGGAATATGGTATTCCAAACGTGTACGACCGTTACCGTCGCTTTCCATATTGGTCAATTCGCCACGGCGGCGGCCGAGTTCTTCCATGACCGCGCCTTGGTTTTCATCCGGCACATCCACAGTCAGATTTTCGTAAGGCTCGCATTTTTGACCGTCAATTTCACGGAATACCACGCGCGGTTTGCCGACTGCCAATTCAAAGCCTTCGCGGCGCATGTTTTCCAACAAAATGGTCAAGTGCAATTCGCCGCGGCCAGAAACGCGGAAAACGTCGGCATCGGCTGTATCTTCAACACGCAGGGCAACGTTGGTCAGCAATTCTTTTTGCAGGCGGTCGCGGATTTGGCGGGAAGTCACGAATTTGCCTTCAGTACCGGCAAGAGGAGAAGTGTTGACCATAAAGTCCATGGTCAGGGTCGGCTCGTCCACGCTCAACATAGGCAAGCCTTTGGGATTGTCTTTGTCGGTAATGGTTACGCCGATACCGATGTCTTCAATGCCAGAAATAATCACGATGTCACCGGCCTCAGCTTCTTCCAAAGGTACGCGTTCCAAGCCTTGGAAGCCCAACAGCTGGTTGATGCGGCCTTGGGCGACTTGTTCTTCATGATTCATGACGGCAACGACTTGGCCGGGTTTGATGCGGCCGTTCAGGATGCGGCCGATGCCGAGGCGGCCGGTGTAGTTGTCGTAGTCCAGTTGGGAAATTTGCAGTTGCAGCGTTTTGTCCGCGCTGCCGCTTGGTGCAGGCGTGTGTTTCAAAATGGTCTCGAACAGAGGGCGCATGTCGCTGCTCTCGTCGTTTTCATCCAGTTTGGCAAAGCCGGACAGGCCGGAAGCATAGACGATAGGGAAGTCCAATTGTTCGTCGGTTGCGCCCAAGTTGTCGAACAATTCGAATGTTTGGTCGATAACCCAGCTTGGACGGGCAGATGGTTTGTCGATTTTGTTGATAACAACGATAGGTTTAAGACCCAAAGCCAAGGCTTTTTTGGTCACGAAACGGGTTTGCGGCATAGGGCCTTCTTGTGCGTCAACCAACAGTACGACGCAGTCAACCATGCCCAATACACGTTCCACCTCGCCACCAAAATCAGCGTGTCCCGGGGTATCTACGATGTTAATGTGGTAGCCTTCGTATTCGATGGCGGTATTTTTAGCGAGAATGGTAATGCCGCGTTCTTTTTCAAGATCGTTGCTGTCCATGACGCGTTCTTCGACTTGCTGGTTGGAACGGAATGTACCGGACTGACGCAGCAACTGGTCAACTAATGTGGTTTTGCCATGGTCGACGTGGGCGATGATGGCAATATTGCGGATTTGTTTCATGATAATTTATGTGTTTCAGCTAGGTGCTTAAAAAAAAGATAACTGGCGATTATAGCACGATTCCTAAGTATTGACGGAGTAGAAGATTCAAAAAAATGAGGCAAAAGCAGTTGAGAATAATTCATAATTAAATTTGATTGATTTTGTTGGATTATTTGCTTTTATTTATGGTTAACAAATGTAAATGTTTTTGAATGATGCAATGGATTCTTAATACTAATGTCAAAAAATTGTCATTAAAAACAGGGGATTAATTTTTCAGACGGCCTTTTTGGCTGGTTAACTTTTTTGATAATTGTTTGTATTTTAAATAGAAAATTTGTCAAAAGTGCTTCTTGTGCATACAATTACCTCATTCCATAACAACACACGAATCTTCATTTCGTGATTATCAACTTTTAAAAGAAAGAGAAAGAATTATGCAAGGCAACCAAGCAGTTATTGATTACATGAACGAATTATTGTCTGGTGAGTTGGCTGCTCGCGACCAATATTTTATCCACTCTCGCCTGTACTCTGAATGGGGTTACACCAAACTGTTCGAACGTTTGAACCACGAGATGGAAGAAGAAACCACTCACGCCGAAGACTTCATCCGTCGTATCCTGATGTTGGGCGGTACTCCTAAAATGACACGTGCCGAACTGAACATCGGTACTGACGTAATCTCTTGTCTGAAAGCAGACTTGAACACTGAATACGAAGTACGCGATGCGCTGAAAAAAGGCATCAAATTGTGCGAAGAAGCTCAAGACTACGTTACCCGCGATTTGATGATTGCCCAACTGAAAGACACTGAAGAAGATCACGCTCACTGGTTGGAACAACAACTGCGTCTGATCGAATTGGTCGGCGAAGGCAACTACTACCAAAGCCAACTGTAATCTAGCGTATAACATATTAAGGAGCTGAATATGAAAGGCGATCGCTTAGTTATTCGCGAGCTGAACAAAAACTTAGGTTTGTTGCTGATTACCATTAACCAATACTTCCTGCATGCCCGCATTTTGAAAAACTGGGGCTTTGAAGAATTGGGCGAACACTTCTTCAAACAATCCATCCGCGAAATGAAATCCGCAGACGATTTAATCGAGCGTATTTTGTTCTTGGAAGGTCTGCCTAATCTGCAAGAATTGGGTAAACTGTTGATCGGTGAATCTACCGAAGAAATCATTGCCTGCGATCTGAAAAAAGAGTATGAAAAACATGATACTCTGGTTGCAGCCATCGCTCTTGCAGAAGAGCAACAAGACTATGTCAGCCGTGATTTGTTGGAAAAACAAAAAGACATCAACGAAGAACACATCGACTGGCTTGAAACTCAGCAGGAATTGATTGGTAAAGTTGGTTTGCCAAACTACCTGCAAACAGCGGCGCAAGAGGACTAAAACACAAACCACTGCCAAATATAGCAGTCCCTGCTCCCATCGACGGCATATCTTTACGGATATGCCGTTTTCTTTTATAAAAATGCTTAAAGGCCGTCCGAATGTTCAGACGGCCTTGATTTTATATCGCTTTCAAACGGTATAGATAAGTAGTTTCCTTGTTTCTGGCAAACGCCAAAGGATCGGATTCATCTATTGCTTTTTTGTGTTGCGGTTTAGTTTTCAAAATATCGACTACATTGAGTGAGGCCGTCTGAAAGCATTGGTTTAGAAAGTCTTTGTTGCGCAAATGTAAGTGTTCTGCCAAGTCGGAAATAATTAACCAGGCTTCGCCGTTTGGATTTAAGTGCTGGCGTACGCCGTTGAGGAACGCGGTTAACATGGCATGATTGGGGTCGTAAAGGGCGGTCTCGATGGCAGAGGTCGGTTTTGCCGGCAGCCAAGGCGGATTGCAGACGATAAGGTCGGCGCAAGTTTCGGGAAATAAATCAATCGATTGGATGTTGACAGCTTTATCCAGGCTTAGACGCTCAAGGTTTGCTGTGGCGCAGGCTATTGCTTTTGGGTTGGTGTCTGTGGCAATGATGTCGGGTATGCCTCGCTTGGCCAAAATTGCGGCAATAACACCTGAGCCGGTGCCGATGTCAAAGGCCGTCTGAATATGGGGAGCGAGTGGGGCTTGTGTGATTAAATCCAAATACTCGCCGCGCAGTGGAGAGAATACGCCGAAAGGAACATGGATTTTTCCATCAAGCTGAGGAATGTCTATGCCTTTTTTGTGCCATTCGTGTGCACCGATAAAACCCAATAATTGATTTAGCGGCAAAAGAAACGGTTTGTCGTTTAGTGTGTCGTAAACATCGCACAAGGCGGCGTAGATGTCGGGTGCGCGTGCATTGTCCAGTTGAAAATTAGGTTGGATTTCGATGGCAAGCATATTGAGCAAACGGCTTTGTTGCGCCTGTTTCATACGGTGGGCATGAAAGGCTGTCTGAATATCGGCAGGTGCGCCTTTCTTTTTTTCAGACGGCCTGCGGATACGTTTTTTCATTGCAGATAAGACTTGCTTGGCATTGTGAAAATCGCCAGTCCAAACAGTTGCAGTTTGCGCGTGGGCATTTTTTAAGATTTCTGTTGCGCCTGCTTCTTGTATGTAAACCGCCTGCTTGGGTGGCTTTTGTGTACTTTCGTTGCGCCATTCGATGTCGGAGCGGTTGGTAGGGATGGTATGGGGCATAATGTGTTTCAAATCGGGGAAATAGGGGATTAGTTTACTATATTTAGGATGTGTTCGGTTTGAGAGGAGCTTTTAATAGTCCAAATTAGACAAAATGTATAAAAATTTCTCAAGTTTTAAAATTTATACCAATATTTTGATAAAAATAGATTGTCGTTTTGTCTAAAATGAGTATAATGCAAAACCAGAACACAATAATCTTAATCAGATTTGGACAAGGAACATCATGCAATTAGACATTGACCGTTTGGTTGCCTATTTTGGCGGCGTAAACGCGCTGGCCGAAGCTCTGAAACAGCACGACCCGGAAAATGCTGCGACCACAGCGGCTATCTACAAATGGCGTACACGCGGGTCCCTGCCTTTGGCTCAGTTGCAAAAACTGACCGCTTTGGCGGAAGCGCAAGGCAGACCGCTTGATTTGAATGCTTTTTTACAAAAAAATGAATCTCTGGAGAGAACAGAAATGACACAAACCAACCGCGTTATCATTTTCGATACCACCATGCGCGACGGTGAGCAGTCCCCCGGCGCATCCATGACCAAAGAGGAGAAAATCCGTATTGCCCGCCAGTTGGAAAAGATGGGTGTCGATGTGATTGAGGCAGGTTTTGCAGCAGCCAGTCCGGGCGATTTTGAATCGGTTAATGCGATTGCCAAAATCATTACTAAATCTACAGTTTGCTCATTGGCGCGTGCCGTTGAAAACGATGTGCGCAAAGCAGGCGAAGCTGTTTCCCCTGCTCCGAAAAAACGTATTCACACTTTTATCGCCACCAGCCCCATCCACATGGAGCACAAACTGAAAATGAAGCCGCAGCAGGTCATCGATGCGGCGGTCAAAGCGGTAAAAATTGCCAAAGAATATACTGACGATGTGGAATTTTCCGCCGAAGACGCCGTGCGTTCGGATTTGGACTTTCTCGCCAAAATCTTTACGGCGGTTATCGAGGCAGGCGCAACCACCATCAATATTCCCGATACTGTCGGCTACTCCATCCCTTCCGTATGGTACGAGCGTATCAGTAACATCATCAAAAGCGTGCCCAACGGCGACAAAGTAGTCTGGTCGACCCACTGCCACAACGACTTGGGTATGGCGGTTGCCAACTCGCTGGCCGCTGTTCAGGCAGGCGTGCGCCAGGTGGAATGTACCATCAACGGTTTGGGTGAACGTGCGGGTAATGCCAGCCTTGAAGAAATCGTGATGGCGTTGAAAGTGCGCCACGACCTTTTCGGCTTGGAAACCGGCATTGATACCACGCAAATCGTGCCAGTATCCAAACTGGTATCTACTATTACCGGCTATCCGATTCAGCCAAATAAAGCAGTAGTCGGCGCAAACGCCTTTGCACACGAATCAGGCATCCACCAAGACGGCGTGTTGAAACACCCTGAAACCTATGAAATCATGACTGCCGAATCAGTTGGCTGGTCAACCAACCGCCTGACTTTGGGTAAACTCTCCGGCCGTAATGCTTTCAAAACCAAGCTGGCAGATTTGGGTATTGAGTTGGAAAGTGAAGAGGCGTTGAATGCGGCATTTGCACGCTTCAAAGAGCTGGCGGATAAGAAACGCGAAATCTTTGATGAAGACCTGCACGCTTTGGTGTCTGACGAAATGGGCAATATGAATACCGAAAGCTACAAATTCATTTCCCAAAAAATCAGCACTGAAACTGGTGAAGAGCCGCGCGCCGATATTGTGTTCAGTATTCGCGGTGAAGAAAAACACGCTTCCGCTAGCGGCTCAGGCCCTGTTGATGCCATCTTCAAAGCCATTGAAAGCGTAGCACAAAGTGGCGCAACCTTGCAGATTTACTCTGTCAATGCGGTAACTCAAGGTACAGAAAGCCAAGGCGAAACTTCCGTCCGCCTGCAACGTGGCGACCGTGTGGTCAACGGCCAAGGTGCGGATACCGACGTATTGGTGGCAACTGCCAAAGCCTATTTATCTGCGCTGAGTAAATTGGAATTCGGCCAAGCCAAGCCAAAAGCGCAAGGCAGAGGCATGATTTAATTTATTGAAAAGGTTAAGGCCGTCTGAAATCGTAGTGATACGTTTCAGACGGCCTTTTTTATTTGGTTAGAAAATAGTTTATTTATTGAAGTTTAAGCAGTCGGTCTTGTTCGACCGACAATACGCCATTTATTTTTTTGAAATAGGCAATGGCATCTTCAATCTTGGTCTTGGAAGACGGACGAATAGCAATGCCGTTCAGGTTTTTGTATTCATAAATCAAACTTGCACCCGAGGTTTTCACTGCTTTTAGCAATGGCGCAGAACCGGTTTGGGCATCATAGAAGATAATCAGGTTTCCATTTGTATCTTGGGCTTGTTGCTGAGATGGGATGGCAGTTGATTGAGTAGGAGTACTTGGGCTTTGGCAGGCGCAAAGCAGGGTGGAGAGTAGGATGAATGCTAGGGTTTTCATGGCATTAATTCAATTTGATAAAACACTAAGGCCGTCTAAACAATCGTAAAACGAAATCAAAGTTTCCCTTTACAACTTTCAGACGGCCTTTGTCAGTTATGCTTCAGGCAATTCCATGGCTAGAACGGTTTGCTCTTGTTTGGCACGGAAAGCCGCCAATTTTTCAGCCAATTCAGGATTTTCATTGGCCAAAAGTGAAATAGCAAACAGCGCTGCATTGGCCGCACCGGCTTCGCCAATGGCAAATGTGGCAACAGGAACGCCTTTGGGCATTTGTACAATCGAAAGCAGGGAGTCTTCGCCGCGCAGATATTTGCTGGGCACGGGAACACCCAAGACGGGCACCGTGGTTTTGGCTGCAACCATGCCTGGCAAATGCGCTGCGCCGCCTGCGCCGGCAATGATGGCTTTGATGCCGCGTTCGCGTGCGGTTTCGGCGTATTCAAACATCAAATCAGGCGTACGGTGTGCAGAGACGACACGCGCTTCGTATTCAACGCCGAATTCTTTGAGAAATTGTGCTGCCTGCTGCATCACCGGCCAATCGCTGTTGCTGCCCATAATAATGCCGACTTGGATCATGAAGAGTTCCTTTTGCTTGAATGGATTAAGGGTAAAAAAATATTCAGACGGCCTTGGGGATGACAAGGCCGTCTGAACGTTTATCTTTGTTTGAGACTGATGGAAGCGCGTTTTGCCGCTTCGCTGTTGGGGAAGCTTTGTATCAGTTTGCGCCATGTGCTGCGGGCGATGTC
>NZ_JBQCVF010000049.1:0-4463 GCF_051962515.1 Neisseria sp. P0009.S007
GTTTGGTTGCTGTCGTTTTTAAGGGCGGCTTGGATTTCGGCAACCGTGCCGCTGAGGAAGGTTTCAAACGTTTTGGTGATTTCGCGCGCCAAAGTCAAACGGCGTTCGGGGAACTGCGCGGCCATATCCGCAAGGCTTGCTTCGATACGGTGCGGCGTTTCAAACATCACAATCGGAAAATCGGCTTCCGCCCATTTGGCCATCAGCTTTTGGCGTTCGCCGGCCTTAGGCGACAGGAAACCGTTGAAGTAAAAATCAGATTCCGTCACACCGGCCACGCTCAACGCCCCCATGACCGCGCTTGCGCCGACCACAGGCACCACTTTAAATCCGGCTTCGCGCACGCGGGCGGCAAGTTTCGCACCCGGATCGCACACCGCTGGCGTACCCGCATCCGAAACTTGGGCAACGCTCAGGCCGTCTGAAAGATGGGCGATGATTTTGTCGGCCATTTGCTGCTCGTTGTGTTCGCGCACGCTCACGAGTTTGCCCTGAATGCCGTACGCACTCAAAAGCTGGGCGGTAACACGGGTGTCCTCGGCGCAGATTATGTCGGCCTTTTGCAGCACGGCCAGCGCGCGCAGCGTTATGTCGGCTAAATTGCCGATGGGTGTGGCGACAACGTATAATGTCTGTTTTTCGATGCTGTCGACGGCTTTTTGCAGGTGTTTTGTGTACATAGATTCAAGGCCGTCTGAAACGGCGTCTCTTTAAAAACAATAATTATATAACGGGTAAACTTTTCATGCGCTTAAACCACAAACAGGGGGCGGCGGCCGAAGATGCGGCACTGGCGTTCCTGCTAGGCAAAGGCTGCTCGCTGCTGGCACGGAACTGGCATTGCGCCTACGGCGAAATCGATTTAATCGTCAAAAACGGCGGTACGATTGTGTTTGTTGAAGTAAAATACCGCAAAAACCGAGGTTTCGGTGGTGCCGCATACAGCATCTCGCCGTCCAAATTATTGAAATTGCAACAAAGTGTAGAGTATTATCTGCAAAAGCACGGGTTAAACCATGCGCCCTGCCGCCTGGACGCGGTACTGATCGAGGGCGACGGCCCGCCCGAATGGATTCAAAATATTACAGGTTAACCTCATGACAACATTACAAGAACGCGTTTCCGCACATTTTGCCGAGAGCATCCGCGCCAAGCAGGAAGCTGAAAAAGTACTGGTCGAGCCGACCGCACAGGCCGCCGAGCTGATGCTGCAATGCCTGATGAACGACGGCAAAATTTTAGCCTGCGGCAACGGCGGTTCGGCTGCCGACGCGCAACACTTCGCCGCCGAAATGACCGGCCGTTTTGAAAAAGAGCGCATGGAATTGGCCGCTGTCGCGCTGACGACGGACACTTCCGCCCTGACCGCCATCGGCAACGACTACGGTTTCGACCACGTATTCAGCAAACAAGTGCGCGCACTCGGACGTGCCGGAGACGTATTGGTCGGCATCTCCACCTCCGGCAACTCCGCCAACGTCATCGAAGCCATCAAAGCGGCACACGAACGCGATATGCACGTCATCGCCATGACCGGCCGCGACGGCGGCAAAATCGCCGCCATGCTCAAAGATACCGACGTTTTGCTCAACGTCCCTTATCCGCGTACTGCCCGCATTCAGGAAAACCATATTTTGCTGATTCACGCCATGTGCGACTGTATCGACTCCGCCCTGCTTGAAGGCATGTAACCCTTTCTTTTCAGACGGCTCATCCCTTAAAGGCCGTCTGAACGCCCACCCGTCCATACCCAAGGAAAAGGATATGAAGAATATCAAACGCTACGCCCTCCCCGTTCTGACAGCGACCCTCTTGAGCCTGAGTCTGAGCGGCTGCGTCGGCGCACTGATCGGCGGTGCTGCCGTCGGCACCAAATCCGCCGTCGACCGCCGCACCACAGGCGCGCAAACCGACGACAACGTTATGGCCCTGCGCGTCGAAACCACCGCACGCTCCTACCTGCGCCAAAACAACCAAGTCGAAGGCTACAAGCCCAAACTGAACGTTGTCGGCTACAACCGCCACCTGCTCCTGCTCGGACAAGTGGCCACCGAAGGCGAAAAACAATTTGTTGAACGCATCGCCCGTTCCGAACAAGCCGCAGAAGGCGTGTACAACTACATTACCGTCGCCTCGCAAGCGCGTTCGCTTGGCGACGTGACCAACGACACCTGGGGCACATCCAAAGTCCGCGCCGCCCTGTTGGGCCTCAGCCCGGCCACCCAAGCACGCGTCAAAATCGTAACTTACGGCAACGTGACCTATGTCATGGGTATCCTCACGCCCGACGAGCAAGCTCGCGTGACCCAAAAAGTCAGCACGACCGTCGGCGTACAAAAAGTCGTGACCCTCTATCAAAACTACGTTGCCAACTGATTCACAGGCAACCCGGGGCCGTCTGAATATTCAGACGGCCATTCCTCCAACGATTACCTGACCCATCATGTCCAAGAATAATAAAACCCCTTTCCAACTTAAGCCCAAACACCTAATCCGCGCTTTATTCCTTGTCAGCTTTATCGCCGTCGCAGCCCTTGTCGCCGGCGTATTCAGCACCCTAAACTCCGGTAAAACCGACGTACCCGAAAAAAGCCCTGCCGAACAAACCGATACACGCATTGAAGTTTGGCGCCCCAACGGCGCAGTCGAACCTGAAACCGTCCAACCCGCCCAAGAAGGCGACGAAAAAACCGCCTCCGGCAATCCTGTCGTCCCACAAAACGAAAAAGGCGACAAAGCCGAAGAAGGTGCAAAAAACGACCGGCCTGCCGCACACCGCGGCAAACGCACAGAAAACAAACGCGCCGAAACTGACAAATCAGAAAAAACACAATCCGACAACAGCAGCCCTGCCGCTCAAAACACACCTCAAGCAGACAGCCAGCCGGTAGCAAACAAAGCCGCAGACAGCAAACCGGCCGCACAAGCAGCAGAAAACAAACCGGCAAAAGCCAAAGCCCCCGAGTCCAAACCGACTCCCAAAGCCGAGCCTGAGACCAAACCACAAACCAAACCGCGCAACAAAGACAATCTCGACAACCTGTTTTAAACAGACGGCACACCCGTCCCGTTCAGACGGCCCCCATGCCGTCTGAAACAAGAAGGAAACCTCATGGACAAAGTCATCATCAAAACCCCCGAAGAAATCGAAAAAATGCGCGAACTTGGCCGCTTGGTCGCCGAAGCCCTCGATTACATCGGCCAATTCGTCAAACCCGGCGTCACCACCAACGAAATCGACAAACTCGTTTACGACTACCACGTCAACGTCCAAGGCGGTTATCCCGCCCCCCTCAACTACGGCAACCCGCCCTATCCGAAATCCTGCTGCACCTCCGTCAACCACGTCATCTGCCACGGCATTCCCGATGACAAGCCGCTGAAAGAAGGCGACATCGTCAACATCGACCTGACCATCAAAAAAGACGGCTTCCACGGCGACTCCAGCCGCATGTTTACCGTCGGCAAAGTCTCACCGATTGCCCAGCGCCTGATCGACGTGACCCACGCCTCCATGATGGCGGGTATCGAAGCGGTCAAACCCGGTGCCACCCTCGGCGACGTCGGCTATGCCTGCCAACAGGTTGCCGAAAATGCCGGCTACTCCGTAGTTCAAGAATTCTGCGGCCACGGCATCGGCCGCGGTTTCCACGAAGCGCCGCAAGTGGTCCACTACGGCCGCAAAGGTCAGGGCCTCGTCCTCAAACCGGGCATGATTTTTACCATCGAGCCGATGATCAACCAAGGCAAACGCCACCTGCGTATCCTGAACGATGGTTGGACAGTGGTCACCAAAGACCGTTCCCTCTCCGCCCAATGGGAACACGAAGTCTTGGTTACCGAAACCGGCTACGAAATCCTCACCATCAGCCCTGCCACCGGCAAGCCTTAAACTTGAAAAATTTTCAGGCCGTCTAAAAATACAGATTCAGACGGCCTGAAATTTATCCGTTTTCCCAACCCACCAAACCGAATAAATGCTCGAAATTAAGTTTTTACCCATAATGAATTGTTTAGTTATGTAAAAATTTGCCCACGCCATATTTAAGATAATCGCATAATTTAATGATTTATATGCCAAAAATTATACGAAATAATGAATTAAGAAATATTTACACAAATTATGGCAAACAGCGGCAAACTTCTTTCGAATATACTGTCTAATTATCTAGATCAGTCATTTGCAATACGCCCACATATCACCCCAAAAGCCTACAGGAAAAGGGATGCCGGCATTCTTGCAGACCCATTTTTATGCCTAGAGGCATGCAACAAATACCACAATAAGGAAGATTCATGAAATCGTTCGAAAAAATTGAAAACATCCGCGATATCCGTAAAAAACTCGGCCTGAACCAAATGGACTTCTGGAGCCGCATTGGTGTGACTCAATCCGGTGGTTCCCGTTACGAATCCGGCCGCAATATGCCTAAACCTGTACGCGAATTGCTGCGTTTGGTACA
>NZ_JBQCVF010000049.1:4563-8071 GCF_051962515.1 Neisseria sp. P0009.S007
TGGTAGAACACGGGCGCGGTGTTTTCTATGCCGCCGCAACTGCGGAAATGGGCAACCACGCCGTTCCAACCGCGCTGCTGCACGGCTTTCATCAGCTCGACCGCGTAATGGCTCTCGCTGCTGCCTTCCAGTCCGTGAAACAAAACCACCAACGGCGCATCGGGGTCGGCACTGTCGACAAAATCGTAGGCAACTTGGGTTTTGCCGGTACTGTCGGGCAGAAGCTCGCGGCGGTAGTCGGGCGCCTTGCCTTGCAGCAACTTGGCAAATAGAGTGTCGGCATGGCCGTTTCTGAGCCAATAAGGCGTGTTGGGTGAACGTGTATTCATAATTCGTTTCTTCTATTTTTCAGACGGCCTGAAGATGAGCATATACACCAACAAGGCAGTCAGCGTGCCGTTGGTCCAGCCTGCCCAAACGTCGGTGGGATAATGCACGCCCAAATAAATGCGCGAAAACCCGGTCAACAGGGCAAAGGAAATACCGCCTATCCAAGCGGCGCGGCGGTAGCGCGTGCGGCGGCAAAGCAATATCAGCATGACGGCAATGGCGGCGGAAAACGTACTGTGGCCGCTGGGGAAGGAAAAATTGCTCTCTTCAATCAGGCGCGGCCAAAGCAGCGGACGTTCGCGGGCAAACCAAACCTTCACAATCAGCATGTTCAAAGTCGGCACCAATGCCGCCAACACGCAAAACAGTGCTTCGCGCTTCTTATCGGCAAAATACAGGGCTGCAGCGACTGCACCGATCAGCGGCACGGCAATCGCGGTTTTGCCCAGATAGTGCAACACGGTGGCAATCGGGTCAAACCATGTTCCTGCGTGGGCATGGACGGCGTGCATCAGCGGCGGCTCAAAAGCAAAGCCGCCATATTGCGCCAGCCAAATGCCGATGATGAGGGTCGGCGGCAAAAACAGCAAAGAGACAAAAGTCAGTGCGCGTCTGGATTGGGCTGGGGATAAGTGCATTATTCCACCGTTTCTTTCAAAGTCGCGCCAATCGCCTGCAAACCCTGCAACGCATCTTCCCACGCAGCATCCAACAAGCGGCAGGCCTCGCCTTCCGCTTTGATGCCGAATTCGATATGCGGCGGAGTATAACGGCCGTCTGAATCGGTACGGCCCACGGTGGGCAGACTGTACGAACGAACACCGGCGTAGGTACGCTCAAGATGTTCCATAATCGGCGTAATGCGCGATTCGGGTTGGTCGAACACATACACGCTACGGCTGCCGCGTTCGGTTTGGTTGAAGCGGTCGGCGTAATAAGTTTCCAATACCCACTCCGCCATCGGGTGCGCCATCACGGGGAAGCCGGGGAAGAAATAATGCTCGCGGATGGAAAATCCGGCGATGTTGTTAAACGGATTGGGCACCAATTCCGCGCCTTCGGGAAAATCCGCCATTTTCAGGCGTTGGGCGTGTTCCGGCGAATCAAGCGGCTCGCCGCGTTTCAGGGTTACGCCTTCGATAAACTTGGCGGCTTCAGGATGGCGGACGACAGGCAAATCCAAAGCAGCAGCGGCGGCTTGGCGCGTATGGTCGTCAGGTGTAGAGCCGATACCGCCGGTAACGAAAGTCGGCAGGCCGTCTGAAAAACTGCGGCGCAGCTGTTTGACCAGCAATTCGGGTTCGTCGGGCAGATATTGCACCTGATTGAGCTTCAGCCCGTGCGATTCCAATAAAGATTTGAAAAAGGCGAAATGCTTGTCTTGGCGGCTGCCGTGTAAGATTTCGTCGCCGATGATAATGAGGTTAAAAGCGTTCATGATGAGGTTTCTTTAATACGGCCCTCCGAACATTCAGACGGCCTAATTGCTGACAATGTATTCCATTTATAAGATAATGGTTTCAACTTTTCAAGTCTGGAGAAATTCCCATGAGCCAAAACCATACCATTTTACAAAATCTCCCCGTCGGCCAAAAAGTCGGCATCGCCTTCTCCGGCGGCCTTGATACCTCCGCCGCGCTGCTGTGGATGAAACTCAAAGGTGCGCTGCCTTACGCCTACACTGCCAACCTTGGCCAGCCCGACGAAGACGACTACAACGCCATTCCTAAAAAAGCGATGGAATACGGTGCAGAAAACGCCCGCTTAATCGACTGCCGCGCACAATTGGCACATGAAGGCATCGCCGCCATCCAATGCGGCGCGTTCCACGTTTCCACCGGCGGCATCGCCTACTTCAACACCACGCCTTTGGGCCGCGCCGTTACCGGCACCATGCTCGTTTCCGCCATGAAAGAAGACGATGTGAATATCTGGGGCGACGGCAGCACCTACAAAGGCAACGACATCGAGCGTTTCTACCGCTACGGCCTCTTGACCAATCCCGCGCTGAAAATCTACAAACCTTGGCTCGACCAACAATTTATCGACGAACTTGGCGGCCGCCACGAAATGAGCGAATTTCTGATTGCCAACGGCTTCAACTACAAAATGTCGGTGGAGAAAGCCTACTCCACCGACTCCAATATGCTCGGCGCGACGCACGAAGCCAAAGACTTGGAATTTCTCAACAGCGGCATCAAAATCGTTAAGCCTATCATGGGCGTTGCCTTCTGGGACGAAAACGTCGAAGTCAAACCCGAAGAAGTCAGCGTGCGCTTTGAAGAAGGCGTGCCAGTTGCATTAAACGGCAAAGAATACGCCGATCCTGTCGAACTCTTCCTCGAAGCCAACCGCATCGGCGGCCGTCACGGCTTGGGCATGAGCGACCAAATCGAAAACCGCATCATCGAAGCCAAATCGCGCGGCATCTACGAAGCCCCGGGCATGGCGTTGTTCCACATCGCCTACGAACGCTTGGTAACCGGTATCCACAACGAGGACACCATCGAACAATACCGCATCAACGGCCTGCGTCTCGGCCGCCTGCTCTACCAAGGCCGCTGGTTTGACAGCCAAGCCCTCATGTTGCGCGAAACCGCCCAACGCTGGGTTGCCAAAGCCATCACCGGCGAAGTTACCCTCGAACTGCGCCGCGGCAACGACTATTCGATTCTGAACACCGAATCGCCCAACCTGACCTACCAACCCGAACGCCTGAGCATGGAAAAAGTTGAAGACGCCGCATTCACCCCGCTCGACCGCATCGGCCAGCTCACCATGCGCAACCTCGACATCACCGATACCCGCGCCAAACTGGGTATTTACTCGCAAAGCGGTTTGTTGTCCTTGGGCGAAGGTTCCGTATTGCCGCAGTTGAACAATAAGGAGTAGAATCATGGGGGGCCTTAAGGCCCCCTTATTTTAAAGGAATAAAATGAAAGAATATAAAGCCGTCATTTATCAAGAGAACCTGCTTTCCAGCTTGATTTTCGGCAGTGCCAAAATCAATCCGGTCAAATTCAGCGATTTCCTCAACAGCCACGCTTCACAAGGTTGGAAGGTCGTTACCATGGAAAAAGACCAACGCCGCATGCTGCTGTTTTTCGTGCGTGAAGCCTACGTCGTCATTTTGGAAAAAGAACGTGTTTAAACTCGGCGTCTATGCCTGTCTCGGATT
>NZ_JBQCVF010000049.1:8171-14479 GCF_051962515.1 Neisseria sp. P0009.S007
ATCCTGATTTTCGCCGCCCTCGTCATCCTCCTGCTCGCCGTATCGCAATACCTGCGCCACCGCATGGACACCAAATACCGCGACCTGAGCATTATTGCGCTGCTGTTGCTCATCCTCATCTGCGGCACGCAATATCTTTCGTACAGCGAGCGTCAAAACTTTGCCGCCGATACGTCGCGCATGGTCGGCTTTCTCAATGCCTTGATTGAAAACCAAAAAGTTGAAAAACAAGACATCATCGTCAACAGCACGCGCCTGTTCAACGGCATGATTATCGGCATTAAAAACCAATACTACGAAGTCCATTTCAATCAAGACTTCTCCGCCTACACGCTGACGCCCATCAATTTGGTCAACAACAATATCGAACTCATCGATAAAGAATAACAGGATACACACACATGGAAGCATACTCCCTGCTCGCCCTCAAACTGCTGATGGGTATTTTAGGTTTGATTTTGCAAATCAACCTCTTAGGTAAAGGCAACCTCGCGCCGACCTCCGCCATGGACCAAGTGCAAAACTATGTACTCGGCGGCATCATCGGCGGCGTGATTTACAGCGACAGCGTCGGCCTGTTGCAATTTTTCCTCGTGCTGATTTTGTGGACGCTGTTGGTTTTGAGCCTGAAATTCATCAAAAACCACAACCGCTGGGTCAAATCCATCATTGACGGCAAATCCGTCTGGGTTATCGTCAACGGCAAAATCCAAACCGATGAATGCATGAAAAACGGCATCAGCGCACACGACCTCATGTTCAAACTCCGCGCCGCCGGCATCTACGAAATCTCTGCCGTCAAACGTGCCGTGATGGAACAAAACGGCCAGCTCGCCGTCATTAAGTACGGCGACGAAAGCTTGCGCTATCCACTGATTACAGACGGCCAAGTTGACCCCGACATCCTCGAAATCATTAAGCGTGATGAAGAATGGCTGCAACAGGAACTCGACCGCCTCCACCTTGAAGCCTCGCAAGTCTATATCGGCGAATACATAGACGGAAAATTGGTGGCACACCGTTATCCTTCTTGATTTGAAAATAGCAGGCCGTCTGAAACCTTGATTTCAGACGGCCTTTTTGTATCCGGTTCAAACACTGATTTTTTAATCGCGATATTCAAACGTTGTGCCCAAAAATTGAGCCAGCGCAGAGACGTGGGAATGTCGGGGATCTTTGACGGCGGTCAGCAGCAGGATATTGCCGTGTTGCCGCTCCAAATCCAGCAGCCGCTTGATGGCGGCCTGCTCGGCATCGCCTTGCAGCTCTTCATGATAACGGCTGACAAAACCGTCAAAATTCTCAGCCGGATTTTCGTGATACCAGCGACGCAGGTTTGCACTGGGCGTAATGTCTTTCAGCCAAAGCGCCGTAGCGAAAACTTCTTTATGGACGCCGCGCGGATAAAGGCGGTCGATAAAGACGGCGGTTTGTTTAGAATCGGGTTGATAGGCGTAAATGCGCTGTACGGCAAACATTTTTTCTCGTCTCCAATGGATTCAGGCCATCTGAAAATTCAGACGGCCTGATGTTTTTTAGGGTTTAGAACAGTTTTTTGACTTCTGCTTCGATATCGTCGGCACGCATAAAGGTTTCGCCGATCAGGAAAGTATGCACGCCGTGGTCGCGCATGAAATCGACGTCTTCTTTGTTGCGGATGCCGCTTTCGGTTACAACGGTTTTGCCGTTCAATTCAGGCAAGAGGTCGAGGGTTTGTTGCAGGGTCACTTCAAACGTACGCAGGTTGCGGTTGTTGACGCCCCACAACGGCGTGGTCATGTTGCGGCATTTTTCCAGCTCGGACACATCGTGCAACTCCAACAATACAGTCATGCCTAATTCGTGGGCAACGGCTTCAAAACGCTCAAGCTGCCCGGCTTCCAATGCGGCGGCAATCAGAAGAACCGCATCCGCACCCCACGCGCGCGCCTGATAGATTTGGTATTCGTCGATGATAAAGTCTTTACGCAAGACCGGCAGCGCCACGGCCGCACGCGCCTGTTTCAAATACTCCGGCGAGCCTTGGAAGTAAGGTTCGTCCGTCAACACGGACAAGCAGGCTGCACCGGCTTTTTCATAGGCAGCGGCGATTTCAGCAGGATGAAAATCAGGACGGATCAGGCCTTTGCTCGGGCTGGCTTTTTTGACTTCGGCAATAATGGCAGGTAGATTCTGCGTGTGTTTTTCACGGATCGAGCCGATAAAGCTGCGAACCGGCGCGGCAGCCTGCGCTTGGGCTTTGATGTCTTCCAAGGAAACGGCAGCTTTTTGGGCGGCCACTTCTTCTGCTTTGGTGGCAAGGATTTTGTTGAGAATATCGGTCATGGCGTTTTTCTATTGGGGCTGATTTTCGGGTTTGAATCGTGCAACATGCTGCTGCAGATTAGATTTCAGACGGCCTGAATGCCGCTATTTTAATGGTTTGAAAAAAGGCGGGCAAGAATGCCCGCCTTTGTGTCTGCTTCAATTTAGTGATGAATGCCCAAAACGGACGCGTTGTGGCTGATGATTTCGTCCGCCAAAGACGGATTGTCGTTTAGCTTGATACCGTAGCCGGGCACCAATTCTTTCAGACGGCCTGACCATGATTCGGCATGATCTGGGAAGCATTGGTTGATCAGCTTAATCATCAAAGGTACGGCGGTTGATGCACCTGGGGACGCGCCCAGCAATGCGGCCAGCGAGCCGTCGGCATGAGCGACGATTTCGGTACCAAATTGGAGTACGCCGCCTTTTTTCGGGTCTTTTTTGATGATTTGTACGCGTTGACCGGCGGTAATCAGTTCCCAATCGTCAGGATTGGCTTCCGGATAATACTCTAAGAGCGAAGTGAAGCGTTCTTCTTTGGTTTTGCGCAATTCGCCCAAGAGGTATTTGGTCAGCGGCATATTAGCCCAACCGGCGCGGAGCATAGGATAGAGGTTGTCCATGTGGATGGACATCGGCAGATCCATGAGCGAGCCTTGTTTGAGGAAGTTGGGGCGGAAGCCTGCATACGGGCCGAACATCAAATGGCGTTGGCCGTCCACGTTGCGGGTATCCAAATGCGGAACGGACATAGGGGGTGCGCCGACTGAGGCTTGGCCGTACACTTTGGCGTTGTGTTGCGCGGCCGTTTCGGGATTGCTATTGCGGAAGAAGAGGCCGGAAACCGGAAAGCCGCCGTAGCCTTTGCCTTCGGGGATACCAGATTTTTGCAGCAGGGTCAGTGCGCCGCCGCCTGCGCCGAGGAAGACGAAACGGGTGCGGAGTGTCAACGGGTCGTCATCGTCTTTGGTGCTGCTGGTTTTCAGCACCCATGCGCCGTCCGATTCGCGATTGAGGTCGTCGACATGGCGGTTGAATTTGATTTTTACGCCTTTGTCGCTCAAGTATTTGACCATCTGGCGGGTCAGGCTGCCGAAATCGACATCTGTGCCTTCGGCGGAGTAGTTGGCGGCGATGGATTGGTTTTCATCACGGCCGTTGACAACCAGCGGCGCCCATTCGGCAATTTTGGCGCGGTCAGTAGAAAACTCCATTTTTTCAAAGAGTTTTTGGTTTTTGAACACGTCGAAACGTTTTTGCAGATAACTGCAATGGTCGGCGTTCATCACCAGCGACATATGGGGAACGGAATTGATGAAAGTGCGGTCGGTCAGTTTGCCTTCTTCGACCAAAGTCGCCCAAAATTGGCGGCTGATATGGAATTGTTCGGCAATATTGAGGGCGCGGGTCGGATCGATCGTGCCGTCGGCAGTCAGGGGCGCATAGTTCAATTCACACAGCGCAGAGTGTCCCGTACCGGCATTGTTCCATGCATTTGATGATTCCAACGCTACATCTTCCAAGCGTTCGATCAGGGTGATTTCCCAAGATGGTTCGAGTTCTTTGAGCAATACGCCCAAAGTGGCGCTCATAATGCCGCCGCCTACTAATACGACATCGGTTGCTTCAGCCATGGTTTTACTCCTACTAAAGTCAGGCATGGTTTGCCTTGTGGTTATCTATCATTATAAACAACTGATTTCATAGGAATTATTTTGTATTTTTGTTGTGTGTGAAACTTTTGTTGCCTGCTGAGTTTCCGAGCGTAAATGGCGGAAGGCAGTTTCGGTTTGGGTTCCAGATTTCAGGTCTTTATAATATGTTATTGAGAATTTAGTAGATTTTACGGAGAAATGCAAAGATTTTCTGTTCGGTTCATATAAAAATAAGAGATTAGGCCGTCTGAAAACGTTTTCTTAACCTTTATCTACCAACGTTTGCCAAGAAAAAAGAATTTTTCATTTCTTTTTTAATTGACCGTTTTTGTCAGCAATTTCAGCGCTAACAAACGTGAATCAACCGCCAATCTGCTATCATTTCGACTTATCCCACAACAAGGCAAACCGCCATGTATCTGACACAAGAAAAGCCCTACCGCCCCCTATTGGTCGCACTGATGTTCCTCACCCTGCCGCTGGCGATGATATTGCACAATATCGTGCAAATCGCCTTTTCAGACGGCCAAGGCCTGCTGGTCACGGTCAAAGACGGCGCATGGGCATGGCAAAGCGGTTGGCAGGATTCCGTCGCATGGTTTGTCTGCGGCATGTTTGCCTTCCTCAACCTGCCGATTGCCGGCGGACTGACCAAGCTGGCGTATAAAAAAATGATGCGCCGGCATTCACGTTACGCCATTTTCCTTGCCGGTGTCGCAGCGTGTGCCTCGGCGGCGGCAGGTTTGATTTTTAAAGCCATCTTAGGCAATGCCGCATTGGCCGGTATGCGCGGGCAAGGCGTGTTTTACTACACCCTCTCCGTATGGATCATCGCCATGCTGACCCTGCCCAAACAGCTCACGCGCGCGCCGGAGCAGCCCATCGTCTTTCACAAAATGAAACGTTGATTCAACAGGTACAAACATTTTCAGACGGCATGCTTTCCGTTACCATTACATCCAACGCGTTTTAACCAATAAGGAATAACAAATGAATCAGGCGCAACAGCTCCGCGACGGCATACAGGCATTGGGTTTGGACATCGACGAAGCCAAACAGGCCAAACTCCTAGACTATGCCGCCCTGCTGCAAAAGTGGAACAAAACCTACAATCTGACCGCCCTGCGCAATCCTGCCCAAACCGTCAGCCATCACCTACTCGACAGCCTGACCCTCTTACCCAATATCGAACACGCCCAAACCATGCTCGACGTCGGCTCCGGCGGCGGACAGCCCGGCATACCCACCGCCATCTGTCGTCCCGACCTTGACATCACCCTCCTCGATGCCAACACCAAAAAAACCGCCTTTCTGCAACAAGCCGTCATCGAACTCGGCCTTAAAAACGTCCGCGTCATCAGCGGCCGCGTAGAAGCCGCCGCCGACTGCCGCGCCGACGTCATCACCAGCCGCGCCTTTGCCGAACTCGCCGACTTCGTCAACTGGACCGAGCACCTCCTCAAAGACGGCGGCTACTGGGCGGCCATGAAAGGCGTATATCCGCAAGAAGAAATCGACAAACTGCCCGAAAGCGTCGCCGTCGAAAAAGTCGAAGCATTGCACGTTCCCCAACTCAATGCCGAACGCCATATCGTCATCATCCGCAAAAAGGCCGTCTGAAAACAACCCAAGCATACCGAATAACGGTACAATCCAGCCATCCACACTTAATACGACAGCAAAGCACATGAGCGCACAAATCCTCGCCGTCGCCAACCAAAAAGGCGGAGTCGGCAAAACCACCACCACCGTCAACCTAGCCGCCTCCCTAGCCTCCAAAGGCCGCCGCGTCCTCGTCGTCGACCTCGACCCCCAAGGCAACGCCACCACAGGCAGCGGCATCAACAAAGCCACCATCGAAAACGGCGTTTACCAAGTTGTCCTCGGCGAAACCGACATCCCCAACGCCGTCGTCCGCAGCAAAGAAGGCGGCTACGACGTATTGGGCGCCAACCGTACACTGGCCGGCGCAGAAGTCGAACTCGTCCAAGAAATCGCACGCGAAATCCGCCTCAAAAACGCCCTGCAGCTCGTTGCCGACGACTACGACTACGTCCTCATCGACTGCCCCCCGTCCCTGACCCTGCTCACCCTCAACGGCCTTGTCGCCGCCAACGGTGTCATCGTCCCCATGCTTTGCGAATACTACGCCCTCGAAGGCATTTCCGACCTAGTGGCCACCGTCCGCAAAATCCGCCAAGCCATCAACCCCGACCTCGACGTAACCGGCATCGTCCGCACCATGTACGACAGCCGCAGCCGCCTCGTCGTCGAAGTCAGCGAACAGCTCAAACAACACTTCGGCAACCTGCTCTTCGACACCGTCATCCCCCGCAACATCCGCCT
>NZ_JBQCVF010000050.1:0-2477 GCF_051962515.1 Neisseria sp. P0009.S007
ATTCAGGCGCAAGCGATTCCGTTTGCTTTGGACGGCCGCGACATTATGGCTTCGGCACAAACCGGTTCAGGCAAAACTGCAGCCTTCCTGCTGCCGACTTTGCAAAAACTGACCAAACGCAGCGAAAAACCGGGCAAAGGTCCGCGCGCTTTGGTATTGACCCCGACCCGCGAACTGGCGGCTCAGGTAGAAAAAAATGCACTGGCGTATGCTAAAAATATGCGTTGGTTCCGTACTGTCAGCATTGTCGGCGGTGCATCTTTCGGCTACCAAACCCGTGCCCTGAGCAAACCGGTTGACCTGATTGTCGCCACTCCGGGCCGTCTGATGGACTTGATGCAGAGCGGTAAAGTTGATTTTGAACGTTTGGAAGTGCTGATTCTGGACGAAGCCGACCGTATGTTGGACATGGGCTTTATCGACGACATCGAAACCATCGTTGAAGCAACGCCGAGCGACCGTCAGACTTTGTTGTTCTCCGCCACTTGGGACGGCGCGGTGGGCAAACTGGCGCGCAAACTGACCAAAGACCCTGAAACCATCGAAGTTGAGCGTGTGGACGATCAAGGCAAAATCGAAGAGCAGCTGTTGTACTGCGACGATATGCGTCATAAAAACCGCCTGCTCGACCACATTTTGCGCGATGCCAATATCGACCAATGCGTGATCTTTACATCCACCAAAGCCATGACCGAAGTCATTGCGGATGAGTTGTACGAAAAAGGTTTTGCCGCCAACTGCCTGCACGGCGATATGCCGCAAGGCTGGCGTAACCGCACGCTGATGGACTTGCGCAAAGGCCGCTGCAAAATTTTGGTTGCCACCGACGTTGCCGCACGCGGTATCGACGTACCAACCATTACCCACGTTATCAACTACGACTTGCCGAAACAGGCTGAAGACTACGTTCACCGTATCGGCCGTACCGGCCGCGCAGGCCGCACCGGTATTGCGATTACTTTTGCCGAAGTGAACGAATACGTCAAAGTACACAAAATTGAAAAATACATCGGCCGTAAATTGCCTGAGCTGACCATCGAAGGCATGGAGCCGACACGCAAACGCAAATCTGCCGGCGCTAAACCGAAAGGCAAAGGCGGCTGGGGCGATCGTAAATCCGGCGGCTGGCGCGGCGATAAGAAACCGGCTAAAGAAGGTTTCGGCGGTAAAGCTCGCGGCGAAGGCCATAAAAAAGACGGTTTCAAGAAAGATGGCTTTAAGAAAGATGGTTTCAAAAAAGCTGATGGTTTCAAAAAAGGCGGCGAAGGCTTTAAAGGCAAGCGTAAGTCTAACGACAGCTTTGGCGGCAAACACAAAAGAGGTTGATTTTTTCAATCTTAAGGCCGTCTGAAAAAGACATAAGGGCGTGTGAAGACACGCCCTTTTTTATGGTTTCAAGTTTTCGCATATAAAAAAGCGCGGGATTGATCCCACTCTTTTTTCAGACGGCCTTCTTACAAAGCAGCCAATACGGCATCGCCCATTTCGGAGCAGGAAACCAGTTTGGTACCTTCTTCGTAAATGTCGCCGGTACGCAAGCCTTGTTGCAGTACTTTTTGTACGGCGTTTTCAACTTGTTGCGCGCGGGCTTCGTCGTTCAGGCTGTAACGCAGCAGCATGGCAAGAGACAATACGGTCGCCAGCGGATTGGCTTTGTTTTGACCGGCAATGTCGGGAGCTGAGCCGTGAGATGGTTCGTACAGGCCTTTGCCGTTTTCGTCCAAAGAAGCAGAAGGCAGCATACCGATGGAACCGGTCAGCATGGAGGCTTCGTCGGAGAGGATGTCGCCGAAGATGTTGCCGGTGGCAATCACGTCAAATTGTTTGGGCGCGCGTACTAACTGCATGGCGGCGTTGTCGACGTACATATGGGAAAGCTCGACATCAGGGTATTCTTTGCCGATTTCTTCAAAGATTTCGCGCCACAGTTCGGTGGTTTCCAAAACGTTGGCTTTGCCTACGGAGCAGACTTTTTTGCTGCGTTTTTGGGCAGATTGGAAGGCAACGTGGGCGATGCGGCGGATTTCGCTTTCGCTGTATTTCATGGTGTTGTAGCCTTCGCGTTCGCCGTTTTCTAAAACACGGATGCCGCGCGGTTCGCCAAAATAAATATCGCCGGTCAGTTCGCGTACGATAAGGATGTCGAGGCCGGCTACGATTTCCGGTTTCAAAGTAGAAGCATTGGCCAGCTCTTTATACAAAATGGCAGGGCGCAAATTAGCAAACAGATTCAAGTCTTTACGAATGGCCAACAAGCCGCGTTCAGGGCGCAGCGGACGGTCGAGATTATCGTATTGAGGAGAACCGACTGCACCAAGCAAGACAGCATCGGCTTTACGGCAAAGGTTTTGCGTGAATTCTGGATAAGGATGGCCGTATTCGTCATAGGCTTCGCCACCCAAAGGTGCGTATTCGTAGCTGACATCCAAACCTTGTTCGATAAGTTTGTCGAGTACACGGACGGTTTCTGCAACGAT
>NZ_JBQCVF010000050.1:2577-11705 GCF_051962515.1 Neisseria sp. P0009.S007
AAAGGTGCGTATTCGTAGCTGACATCCAAACCTTGTTCGATAAGTTTGTCGAGTACACGGACGGTTTCTGCAACGATTTCAGGGCCGATGCCGTCGCCGCGCAAGATAGCGATATGTTTGGTCATTTCGGGTTTCCTTATGAGAAGGTTTTAGGTAAAGGGCAGGTCGTCTGTTTTTCAGACGGCCTTAAATCAATTTGCTCTGAAAACGCTGATTGTACCATTATGGTACTGGTAAAGCTGGGTAGAAATCGCGTAGGCAGAATCTTCAAATGCCTGCAGGGCAATATTCGCCATCGCCTGCAAAGCCTCTTCATCGGACGGGCTGCAAACGAGCAGGGCGTTGCGTGCCGGGACTGCAAAAACAGGGTTGGCCGGCAGCATAGAATCGTCTTTAAGTACTTCGTCCAAAAGCAAAATCAGGGAAGCATCATAGTCGTTATCCAAATGGATTTGAGCCAATGACCAACCTTCAGCATGATGAATTTGGACATGTCCATTCATCTGTTGGCGCAAATTATCCATGGCGGTACGATACAAGGCGTCTTCATCTTCAATACCGGCCTCTTTCATATGCTCACGATTGAGTGTATGCATGGATTCTTCCGTATCCACCATATAAAGCAACATGATATCGCCGGCAATTGGTTTGTATACCAGGTAATCGGCAGGCTCGTCTTCGTCCGTATTTGTAATCAGTCTGACGTTTTCCAGATAAATTGTATTTTTAATCGTCGGAAGAATTTGTTGTGCTGAAACACTGGCATCAGAGTCCTGAAGCTTATCGATAACCGCTAAATTGGCTGCAACAATAGTTTCCAAGGCCTCGGGATTTTGCAGATAACTTGTGTAATGGTTGCTCAAATATGTGCTGAACGATGCTTCATCGTCTTCGGAAAACTGGACAATGATGGGCGAAGACGCAATATTTTCACCCCAGTCGATTTTCGCCTCAAGATCCAATTCTTCTTGGATGCGACGGGCAAAGTATTCGACAAATTCCTGCCAAGTCATTAATTTAGGTTTGGAGCGGAACAACCTGCTGAAAAAAGACATATTGTGTCCTGAATAAGGGGATAAGGCCGTCTGAAAAATTATAGACGTTCGGTTTCAACACGGATTTTAAAAACGACTTTGCGTATGTTCGGCCTGTCGCCAACCAATGGGGCATGCGCATCATTCGGGAAGAATAGCGTAAATTCACCTGGCTCCAAGGTCAGCCAGGTTTCCGGCTCGCAGTCGAAAAATTCGATATCGCGCTTTTCGTTGTAGCCTAAACCGTTTTTCAGACGGCCTCTGTCTATCCAGCCATATGTTTCGCTGCCATCAATCGGCGTTTGAATATCAATATGTTTTAAGTGCGCTTCAGGCTGGGCTTCTCCCTTAGTCCTCATCGGCTCGCTACCGATAAAAATACGGATATTGGGATTCTCGCATGGTACTTGGCCGTCCGGCAGCTTGGCAAAATTTAGGGTCTGCAACAGATGGAAGGCTTCGGCAAAGTCGGGATGCAAGGCAGCGTAGCGGGTGGCATTGCTTATGGTGTCGGTAATCATGGTGTGGTTAGGTAGAAATTAAACTTCAGGATGTGAAGAATACGTTTTAAGGACGCTTTATTGAGATTATGACAACAAGGCCGTCTGAAAGGGCTTTTTATGGAGTTGTGTTTTGCAGATTCAAAGTGGAAGCATAATGTTCAGCAATAGGAATACGCTTGCGGCTGACTTGGTTTATATCGCTGCCTTCTTCAGCCCATAAAAACGGAAAGAACGTGTAAACGCTGTCGCCATTCAAATCATGGATTTCTTCGCGCCAATTTTCCCAACGCAGGTTTTCGTAAAACAACTGTAAATCGCCGGTCAATGCCCAATTTAAGAAGTCGCCATAACCTTTACCGCAATCTTCCCATTCCAGTGTATCCGGTGGTAGGTAGAAAACATTACCTACTTTGCCATTAAATCCTCCGCCATTAATCGCAAAATAGCCTCCAGCAACATCATCGGCAAACAGATAATAGGGAGCAGGGCCTGCTGGCTCGGATTGTGTACGGTTTAGATTCCAACTTCCCAAACCACGAGGTAGCTTCGCGCTGCTAGAACCAAGTATCCGTAACCAGCCGTCATCGATAAGGATACCGCCGGTTTCATAAACGACAGCACCCATAAACGAACGTATCGTTACTTGGGTTTTGACAAGTTCTTCCTTTGCCTTTTCAAGCGTACGTGGCAGAACTTCAACGCTGTTTACCGCTTCTGTAAGCCACTCTTGAATCAATGGCCACGCAGGGTCTTGGGTTTGGATTAATTCGTCGAATGATCTCATGGTCTATCCCAAAACATTCAGTAAAGGCCGTCTGAAACACTTAAATTTTTCAGACGGCCTTTTGCCTTTTGTATGTCAACCGTTAAACAGCCAAGGCTGGCTTTGGCGGCGTTTTTCTTCGAAGGCGTGAATTTCGTCAGCGTGTTGCAGGGTCAGGCCGATTTCGTCCAAGCCGTTTAAGAGGCAGTGTTTGCGGTGTTCGGTAACGTCGAATGTGAATGTTTCGCCGCTAGGGGTGGTCAGGGTTTGCTCGGCAAGGTCGATGGAGAGCTGATAGCCTTCGTTGGCTTCAACTTCTTTGAAAAGCTGGTCAACCTGTTCTTCTGTCAAAACTATAGGCAAAAGGCCGTTTTTGTAGCAGTTGTTGAAGAAGATGTCGGCGAAGCTGGGGGCGATGACGGCGCGGAAGCCGTAGTCGTCCAATGCCCAAGGGGCGTGTTCGCGTGAAGAGCCGCAACCGAAGTTTTTACGCGTCAACAGGATTTGTGCGCCTTGATAGCGTGGCTGGTTCAGGGAGAAATCAGGATTCAACGGGCGTTTGCTGTTGTCCATGCCAGGTTCGCCGTGGTCGAGGTAACGCCATTCATCAAAGGCATTGGGGCCGAAGCCGCTGCGTTTGATGGATTTCAGAAATTGTTTGGGGATGATGGCATCGGTGTCGACGTTGCTGCGGTCGAGCGGGGCAACGATGGCGGTAATTTTGGTAAAGGCTTTCATGTCAGATTCTTATAGTAATAATGGGAAATTATTTTATGGCTATTCGGGTTAGCGTGTGCTGTGCAAACCGATTCGGTTGCCTTCTGTGTCTTCGATAAATGCTGCAAAGCCGTTGGCAATGCGGAATTTCTCTTGTAACAGTTTGCCGCCTGCTTCAACGGCTTTTTCTGCTGTTTCGGCGCAATTCGGGCAATTAAAGAAAATGGTTGTACCGCCGTGGCCGGGCTGGGCATTGCTGTCGTGCCAAATCATGCCGGCCGTACCGTGTTGGGTGTAATCGGCTGGGAAAATGATGAAACGGAATCCGTTGCCGCCAACGTCTTGCAGGGGCTTACCGAATACGGATTCGTAAAAGGCTTTGGCGCGATCCAAATCATGAGCATGAATACCAAACCAGCTTGACGGATTACTCATTGTTTCTTCCTTTGCTTTGAATCGTGAAAATGTCTGAAAAATTAATAATGTATCAGGCCGTCTGAAACGGAGTCAGGAGCTTCAGACGGCCTGATTTACCGAATTATTCGGTAGCGGCTTCGATTTTTTCTCCAACATGGCTCATGCCGCGGCCTACTGCATTGCCGCCTTTTTTAACGGCTTCGCCGGTTTTGTCGGCAACGTGTTCTGCCGTTTCTTTGGTTTTATCGGCTACGCGCTCGGCAGTCTCTTTGGTTTTGTCCCAATTGCGGTTGGTATCGTCTTTTGCACCGGACCAAGTGCTGGAACAAGCTGACAGGATGAGGGCTGCGGCAGCTAATGCAAACAGTTTTTTCATACTAGATTCCTTTCAAGTTATCAATGATTAAGAAGGTTTTCGGACGTTTTTCGCAATACAATAGGAAAACTTACTTGAGCAAGGTATTGTTTCAGACGGCCTGATCAATAAAGGCCGTCTGAAAATACTTTAAGCCATAGTGCGGATATCGGTAAAGTAGCCGGTCACTGCGGCTGCGGCTGCCATGGCAGGGCTGACGAGGTGGGTGCGTCCGCCGTTGCCTTGACGGCCTTCAAAGTTACGGTTGGAAGTAGAGGCACAACGTTGTCCCGGGGTCAGGCGGTCGGCATTCATGGCGAGGCACATAGAGCAACCCGGCTCGCGCCATTCAAAACCGGCTTCTATAAACACTTCGTGCAAGCCTTCTTTTTCTGCCTGCTCTTTAACCAAACCGGAGCCGGGGACAATCAATACGCGTTGTACATTGTCCGCTTTTTTGCGGCCTTTGGCGATAGCGGCGGCTTCGCGCAAGTCTTCGATACGGCTGTTGGTGCAAGAACCGATAAAGACGATATCGACAGGGATTTCGTTTAATGGCGTACCGGCTTCCAAACCCATGTATTCAAGGGCGCGTTCCATGCCGCTGCGTTTGACCGGATCGGCTTCTTCGGCAGGATTAGGCACTTTGCCGCTGATGTCTAAAACCATTTCAGGCGAGGTGCCCCAAGTTACTTGAGGCTCGATGTCTTCGGCTTTGAAGTGGTATTCTTTATCAAATACGGCACCTTCGTCAGACACCAGCGTACGCCAGTACTCGACGGCTTTGTCCCACGCTTCGCCTTTAGGTGCGAAAGGTTTGCCTTTTACATAGTCGATGGTGGTTTGGTCGACGGCAACCATGCCTGAGCGCGCACCGGCTTCGATCGCCATATTGCACAAGGTCATGCGGCCTTCCATAGAAAGGCTGCGGATGGCTTCGCCGCCAAACTCGATGGCGTAGCCCGTACCGCCTGCCGTACCGATTTGGCCGATGATGTAAAGTGCCACGTCTTTGGCAGTAACACCGGGTTTCAGACGGCCTTCAACGGAAATCAGCATAGATTTGGATTTTTTTGCGGTAATGCACTGGGTCGCCATGGTGTGTTCGACTTCGGAAGTGCCGATACCGTGCGCCAATGCGCCGAATGCGCCGTGGGTAGAAGTGTGCGAGTCGCCACAAACGACGGTCATGCCGGGCAGGGTAGCGCCTTGCTCCGGGCCCATAACGTGCACGATGCCTTGGCCTTTATCCATAAACGGGAAGTAGGCGAGTGCGCCAAACTCTTTAATGTTTTTGTCCAAAGTATCGACTTGCAGTTTGGAAATCGGATCTTGGATACCTTTGTCCCAGTCGCCGGTCGGGGTGTTGTGGTCGGCTGTGGAGACCACGCTGTCGATACGCCAGAGTTTGCGGCCGGCCATTTTCAAGCCTTCAAATGCTTGCGGGCTGGTTACTTCGTGAACCAGGTGGCGGTCGATGTAAAGCAGGACAGTGCCGTCTTCTTCTTCGCGGACAACGTGGCTGTTCCAAAGTTTATCGTAAAGGGTTTGTGCGCTCATGATGAGTATTCTTTGCTATTGGTAGGTATGAATGATGGTTTGCGTTTATGGGCGGATTTTAGGCTTTTTATAGGGGCTGCGCAATAGAAATTTGTCCAATTTTTAAAATTTGTCGCAAAGTTTCAAAAACGCTTATCAAAAATTGGACAAATTGTAGAATTGTTAACAAAAAGATGCATCTTATCTGAAAGAATGCTTGTCGAAATGCACTAAAAAGTTCTATCATTCTCACTCAACATCCACACTTACCAAGAGGTATAGAGAATGAAATTACCGGTAATGGCTCCTGAGCATCTGACTCAATTACGGGAATTTGAGAAAAAAGTCCTTGCCAATCATGCCAAAATCGAAGCATGGTTCCGTTCGCATTGGAACGAACACCGTCCGCCGTTTTATGGCTCGGTTGACATCCGTAATGCCGGTTACAAAATTTCATCTATCGATATGAACCTGTTTCCGGGCGGCTTCAATAATTTGAATCCCAACTTTATCCCGCTGGCGGCGGTTGCCGCGCAAGATGCGGTACAGCGCGCATGTGAAACGGCAAAATCCGTATTGATTATTCCTGAAAACCACACGCGCAACACATTCTATCTGCAAAACGTTTACGCCCTCAGCGAGATTTTGCGTTCGGCAGGATACGAAGTGCGCTTGGGCAGCTTGAATCCTGAAGTGACTGAGCCAACCGAGTTTGAAACCGCATTAGGCAACAAAATTTTGCTTGAACCTTTATTGCGTACCCGTGAGCGTGTACATCTTGCCGACGGTTTCTCGCCTTGCGTTGTTTTGTTGAACAATGACTTGTCTGCGGGTGTTCCTGAAATCCTTAAAGGTATCAACCAAACCGTTTTGCCTCCATTGCACGGCGGCTGGACGACTCGCCGTAAAACCGAACATTTCGGCGCGTACAACCAAGTTGCTGCCGACTTTGCCAAGTTGATTGATATCGACGAATGGCAAATCAATCCTTATTTTGAAAAAATCAGCGGTTTGGATTTCCAAGAGCGTGAAGGCGAGGATGCGTTGGCAGACGCGGTAGAACGCGTATTGGCGAAAATTCAAGCCAAATACGACGAATTGGGTATTGCCGACCAGCCTTTCGTTATTGTGAAAGCCGACGCAGGTACTTACGGTATGGGCGTGATGAGCGTTAAATCTGCGGATGAAGTGCGCGGCTTGAACCGTAAAAACCGCAACAAAATGGCGAAAGTCAAAGAAGGCTTGGAAGTTAGCGAAGTTATTGTCCAAGAAGGTATTTATACTTACGAAACCATGAACGGCGCCGTGTGCGAACCTGTCGTGTATATGATGGACCGTTTCGTAATCGGCGGCTTCTTCCGCGTACACGAAGGGCGCGGCGCAGACGAAAACCTCAATGCCGGCGGTATGGTATTTGTGCCACTGTCCAACAGCATTCCCACCGGCAGTGGCGACAATTCCCAAGAAGCGCCTGAAGCCTGCAAACGCGTATTTGAACAATGGGACTCGCTCGGTATGCCGCGCTCCGAAAAAGACTGCGACGTGGACAACGAACACAACCGCCTCTATGTTTACGGCGTAATGGCGCGCCTGTCCTTACTCGCCGCGGCATTAGAGTTGGAATAAACAGCGCCTCAAGCCTAATAAAACATTAATCAATGTCATCAGGCCGTCTGAAAATCAGTTTTCAGACGGCCTTTTCTGTCTGTACAATTCATTCTAACTAAAAAACATGATTTATTTTTATGAGCAAACCAGCCAATCCAATTGAGATAACCGACAATCTGCAAGACCAAACCATGCAGCGCAGCAATACCGACAATGCCCCGCGTTCTGCCATCCATCAAACTCTGTATTCCGCCGATACCTTTGTTCAGCATGATTATCTTGCCGGAAAAAACTTGCCTGATATTGCCCGCCCGCAAGAAGGTCAAATCAACTGGCTGCATTTTGTCGGCATCAATGATGTTGCCTTGCTCAAACACGCGCTTGAGCCTTACGGCATCCATGAGCTAGTTATTGAGGATATTCTCAGCCGCAAGCAGCGTCCGAAAATTGAAGATTACGGCAGCTATGTTTTTACTGCCGCACAGGTTTACCATTATACCTCCACGGGTAAGCTCTATTCCGATCAAGTGTATGTGATTATCGGCAAAGATTTTGTGTTGTCTTTCCAACAAAAACCGTTGGGCTTATTCAGCCATCTGCGCCGGCAGATGCACGAAAATCCGCACAATATTTTGAACAAAAATACAGCGTTTCTTGCTTATTGCCTGCTTGACCGTATTGTGGACGACTATTTCATCGTTTTGGAATCGTACAACAACCGTGTCGAAGCAATAGACAAGTCACTGTTTAAAAACGAAAACAGCGATATTCTCAGTAAGATTCATCGCCTCAAGCGAGATGCCGTCCGTCTGCGGCGCACGCTCTTACCATTGCGCGATGTGTTCTACCAACTGGCCGTACGCGGCGATTTTGCCATTTTCAAAGGCGAATCGACCGTCTATCTGCGCGACGTGTACGACCACAATATGCAGCTTATCGAGTCGCTTGATGCCTCGCGTGATATGGTGTTGAGCATGATGGATATTTATCTTTCCTTCCAATCCAACCGCATGAACCAGCAAATGCGCGTGTTGACGGTTATTACCATTATCTTTATGCCGCTGACCGTCATCACCGGCATCTATGGCATGAACTTCGACAATATGCCCGAGCTGCATTGGCATTACGGCTATTTCATGGTTTTGGGTGTGATGCTGTGCATTATTATCGGACTGCTGATTTTCTTCTCACGTAGAAAATGGCTGTAAACAGGAAGGCAATGGGTTGAAATTCAACGATTAAAAACGGTAGAATGATTTTGCACATGTGCAGTCTGAAGTTTTCAGACAATTTTAAAATAAATATCAAAAGGAGAATAAACGATGAAACCGGAACGCCAACTACCTTCCCATGAACTGATCATGTCCGAACTGATGATGCCTTATACGGCAAACTTCAGCGGCAATGTTCACGGCGGCGATCTTCTGCGCCTGCTCGACCAAGTGGCATATTCCTGCGCCTGCCGTTACAGCGGAACCTATTGCGTTACTCTGTCTGTTGATAAAGTATTGTTTAAAGAGCCTATTCATGTCGGCGAACTGGTAACCTTTTACGCTAGTATCAACTACACCGGCCGTACTTCTATGGAAGTCGGTATCCGTGTGGAGGCGCAAAACATCCACACTGGCGAAGTGCGTCATACCAACAGCTGCTACTTCACCATGGTTGCTGTTGAAGACGGTAAGCCGGTTCCTGTCCCACCTTTGGAAATCAATACACCGCGCCAACGCTGCCGTTATGAAAGGGCTAAAAAGCGTAAAGAGTTGAGTCTGCAGGCTGCGGACAAAGATTCTGGCTGTAACTAAATTAAATTTATTAAATAATGAAGGCCGTCTGAAACCCTGTTTCAGACGGCCTTCACGCAAAAGCCATAAACCGCTTGTTTTGTGGTAGAATCAACAAGATTTTTGCCATACGAAATTACAGATAATCATGACCGACGCAACCATCCGCAACGACCATAAATTTGCACTCGAAACCCTGCCTGTCAGCCTTGAAGACGAAATGCGCAAGAGCTACCTCGATTACGCCATGAGCGTGATTGTGGGCCGAGCCCTGCCGGATGTCCGCGACGGTCTCAAGCCGGTACACCGCCGCGTGTTGTACGCGATGCACGAGTTGAAAAACAACTGGAATTCCGCCTATAAAAAATCGGCGCGTATCGTCGGCGACGTTATCGGTAAATACCACCC
>NZ_JBQCVF010000050.1:11805-14015 GCF_051962515.1 Neisseria sp. P0009.S007
TGACCCAGCTGCAAGACAGCTTCGGTATCAACATGGTGGCCTTGGTTGACGGCCAGCCGCGCTTGCTGAACCTGAAACAAATCCTGTCCGAATTCCTGCGCCACCGTCGCGAAGTCGTTACCCGCCGTACCTTGTTCCGCCTGAAAAAAGCGCGTCATGAAGGCCATATTGCCGAAGGTAAAGCAGTTGCTTTGTCCAATATCGACGAAATCATTCGTCTGATCAAAGAATCTGCCAATGCGCCGGAAGCCAAAGAAAAACTGCTGTCCCGCCCATGGCGCAGCAGCTTGGTTGAAGACATGCTCAGCCGTACGGATTTAGACCTGCAAATGATGCGCCCTGAAGGCTTGCCTGAAAATTTGGGTCTGCACAGTCAAGACTATTACCTGAGCGAATTGCAAGCCGATGCCATCCTGCGCATGAGCCTGCGCAACCTGACCGGCCTTGATCAGGAAGAAATTGTCGGCGAATATAAAAACCTGATGAGCAAAATTATTGATTTCGTGGATATTCTTTCCAAACCTGAACGCGTTACCCAAATCATCCGCGAAGAATTGGCAGATATTAAAGCCAACTTCGGTGACGAGCGTCGCAGCGAAATCAATCCGTTTGGCGGCGATATTGCCGATGAAGACCTGATTCCGCAACGCGAAATGGTCGTTACCCTGACTCATGGCGGCTACATTAAAACCCAGCCGACTACCGATTATCAGGCGCAGCGTCGCGGCGGCCGCGGTAAACAGGCAGCGGCAACCAAAGACGAAGACTTTATCGAAACCCTGTTTGTTGCTAATACGCATGATTATTTGATGTGCTTCACCAATTTGGGCAAGTGCCATTGGATTAAAGTGTACAAACTTCCGGAAGGCGGTCGCAACAGCCGCGGTCGTCCGATTAACAACGTTATCCAATTGGAAGAAGGCGAAAAAGTCAGCGCCATCTTGGCCGTCCGCGAGTTCCCGGAAGACCAATACGTCTTCTTTGCCACCGCACAAGGCATGGTGAAAAAAGTCCAGCTGTCTGCGTTTAAAAACGTCCGCAGCCAAGGCATCAAAGCCATCGCGCTTAAAGAAGGCGATTACTTGGTCGGCGCAGCGCAAACCGGCGGTGCGGACGACATTATGTTGTTCTCCAACTTGGGCAAAGCCATCCGCTTTAACGAATATTGGGAAAAATCCGGTAACGATGAAGCAGAAGATGCAGATATCGAAACCGAAAACGAAGATTCAGACGGCCTGGATGATGAAAATGCCGAAAACGCATTACCAAGCGGCAAACACGGTGTCCGTCCGTCCGGTCGCGGCAGCGGCGGTTTGCGCGGTATGCGCCTGCCAGCCAATGGCAAGATTGTCAGCCTGATTACCTTCGCCCCTGAAGCCGAACAAAGCGATTTGCAAGTATTGACCGCTACTGCCAACGGCTATGGCAAACGCACCCCGATTGCCGATTACAGCCGTAAAAACAAAGGCGGACAAGGCAATATCGCCATCAATACCGGTGAGCGCAATGGCGATTTGGTTGCCGCGACTTTGGTCAGCGAAACCGACGACCTGATGCTGATTACCAGCGGCGGCGTCCTGATTCGTACCAAAGTTGAGCAAATCCGCGAGACCGGTCGTGCAGCCGCCGGTGTCCGCCTGATTAATCTGGATGAAGGTGAAACCTTGGTCAGCTTGGAGCGCGTGGCCGAAGAGGCTGAAGATGAAGCCCCTTTAGAAACCGATGCAGCTGAAAACCAAGTGGTAGAAGCTGAAGATACTCCGTCTCAAGAATCTTAAACGTCAATGAAAAAGGCCGTCTGAAAAGTTTTCAGACGGCCTGCTTATTCCAAAAGAAAATCCCGTGAGCGCAACCGAACCGTTCGATTTACCTCTTTTTCTGAAAAATCTGCCCAATCTGCCGGGCGTGTACCGTTTTTTTGACGAAGACAACAATGTTTTGTATGTCGGCAAAGCGGTCAATCTCAAGCGGCGCGTTTCCAGCTATTTCCAAAAAAACGACCATTCGCCGCGCATCGCATTGATGGTAAAACAGGTTCACCATATCGAAACCACCATCACGCGTTCCGAAGCCGAAGCACTGATTCTCGAAAACAACTTTATTAAAGCCTTGTCGCCGAAATACAATATTCTTTTCCGCGATGACAAAAGCTATCCTTATTTGATGCTCAGCGGCCATCAATATCCGCAAATGGCGTATTACCGCGGCAC
>NZ_JBQCVF010000051.1:0-13893 GCF_051962515.1 Neisseria sp. P0009.S007
ACGGGCTTAATCAGTAATGAAGTAGCACCGTTTGGCGGCGTAAAACGCAGCGGTTTGGGACGTGAAGGCAGTAAATATGGTGTGGACGAATATTTGGAATTGAAATATTTGTGTATTGATATGGCGGAATAAGGCTGTACAGTAAAGGCCGTCTGAAATTTGGTTTTCAGACGGCCTTTGTTTTAGAGTAGATCCTGGATGGCTGAACGCTCTTCTTCCAATTCGGCCAGCGTAGCGGCGATACGTTTTTGGCTGAATTCATCCGACAAGTCCAAGCCTTGGACGATGCGGTAGCTGCCTTCGTCACAAATGACGGGGAAGCCGAAAATCAAACCTTCGGGAATGCCGTAAGAGCCGTCGGATGGAACGCCCATGGTTATCCATTTACCACTGCTGCCGAGCAAGTTGTGCCTGCGGCAGGTCGAGCAGCTGTAGGATAACGGGTTGGTCGCGTCCGAGCATGATGCCGCCGGCGATACGGAAGAGGGTGGCGTAGGCGATTTGGCCTGCCGCGCCGGTAACGGCAATTCGGACGGGTGGCTTGAGGGTCATATTTTTCCTTTTGAAGTCGTTGTTTTACTTGATTTTCGGATTATAGCAGTATTATGGGGAGAATGATGTAGTAAGGCCGTCTGAAATTTGATTTTCAGACGGCCTTAAGTGTTTGAAAAGATTATTCGCCGTTTTTCTTTTCGGCTTGTTCTTCGGCAGCTTCATAGGCTTCGACGATTTTTTGCACCAAAGGATGGCGGACGACGTCTTCGCTGGTGAAGGTGTGGAAATACAGGCCTTCTACATCGCGCAGTTTTTCGCGTGCATCTTTCAAGCCGGATTTGATGTTGCGCGGCAGGTCGATTTGGCTGATGTCGCCGGTAATGACTGCTTTGGCACCGAAGCCGATACGGGTCAGGAACATTTTCATTTGTTCGGGCGTAGTGTTTTGCGCTTCGTCCAAAATGACATACGCGCCATTTAAGGTGCGGCCGCGCATATAGGCCAGCGGCGCAATTTCAATCAAACCTTTTTCCATCAGTTTGGTTACACGGTCGAAACCCATCAAATCGTAAAGCGCATCGTAAAGCGGTCGCAGGTAGGGATCGACTTTTTGCGCCAAATCGCCCGGCAGGAAGCCTAATTTTTCGCCTGCTTCGACTGCTGGGCGCACCAAAACGATGCGTTCGATTTGATGTTTTTCCATGGCATCGACGGCGGCGGCAACGGCAAGATAGGTCTTACCCGTACCGGCAGGGCCTAAGCCGAACACGACATCGTGGTTGAGCAAGGCGCGGATATAGCCGTTTTGGCGCGGGGTGCGGCCGCCGATGCTGCCGCGTTTGGTGCGGAAATAGTATTGTTGGTCGTGGTGTTTCTCTTCGTGTTTTTCATCTGCGGTTTTGGCTTCAACGGCCGCTAGGCTGATGGCGTTGTCGTCTAAGTCGCCTTTTTCTGCGGCTTCGGCAAGCGACAGCAAGGCACGGCGGCCGGCGTGTGCCAGTTCGCCCATGAAGGTGAAATGTTCGAAGCGGCGGCTGATTTGGATATCAAGGGCTTTACCTAAGGCTTCGAGATTGCTGTCGAGCGCGCCGCACAGGCGTTGCAACACGGTATTGTCAATTTCTTCAAACTGCAGATGGACGGTGTGGGTCATATTGGTTTCCGTAAATAAATCTAATTTTTCCGTATTATACCCTTGTTCAGACGGCCTGCTTTATAATACGTCGCTTCTTTTTAATAAACCGTTTCAATCAAAATGAATCACACTGCTTCTCCTCAATCGGAATTTCTGCGCGGTATCAAAGAATGTTCCCCCATGCTGATCGGCTTGTTGCCGTGGGCGCTGATTTTGGGCATGCAGGGCGGGCAAAAGGGCATGAGCTGGCTGGAAATGCTGTTGATGACGGGCATGAACTTTGCCGGAGGTTCGGAATTTGCCGCAGTCAATTTGTGGGCAAATCCTTTGCCAATTATGCTGATTGCAACAGTTACGTTTATGATTAATTCGCGCCATATCCTGATGGGTGCGGCGATTGCGCCGTATATGAGGGATATGCCGCTGAAAAAGGCGATGCCCGCGCTGTTTTTTATGTGTGATGAAAGCTGGGCAATGGCATTTGCTGAAATTCAAAAGCGTAAGGCGGCAGGTTTGCCTGCATTCAATATGCCGTTTTATGCCGGCGTGTGTTTTATTTTGTATGTAACGTGGATTGGTTTTGCGGCGTTTGGCGCGGCAGTCGGCCCGATGTTCGGCGATGTGGCGGCTTGGGGCTTCGGCATGGCGTTTCCTGCGGTGTTTTTAGTGTTGCTGCGCGGTATGTGGAAGAGCTTTGCGGCTTCACGCCCTTGGTTTGTCAGCTTGATTGTGGCGTGCGCAACTTATTTGACCGTGGATGGCGCATGGTATGTTCCGGCCGGGACGTTGTCGGGCTTGTTGGCGGCGTATGTGTGGGGAGAGCAAAAATGAAGGATTTGTTGTCGCTGCAATCGTTTTTGCTGTTTTTAAGCATGTTGGCCGTTACTTATTCAACCCGATTAATCGGCTTTTTTGCATTGCGCAACCGTATGTTGAGCCGTCGCGCGCAAGTGGTGATGGAGGCTGCGCCGGGCTGCGTGTTGATTTCTGTAATTGCGCCTTATTTTGTGTCGGACAAACCGCATGAGTTGATTGCCATTGCTTTGACGGTATTGGTGGCCAGCCGGTTTTCGATGTTGGTGACGGTATTAATCGGCGTTGGCACTTCGGGCATACTCGGTTATTTGATGAAATAAAAAATTTTCAGACGGCCTTACTTGTTATAATGGCCATCTAAATTTTTTGATAAAGCAAAAACATGGCAAACCAACGACTCATCTATGGCTTTCACGCCGTCAATGCCCGTTTGTGGCAAAACCCGAAATCGATTACCGAACTCTATATCCAAGAGGGCAAATCTGATGCGCGCACCCGCGATGTATTGGATAAAGCGGCCTCTGAAAACGTACGCGTGCATTTTGCTGATGCCGACCGCCTGAATGCCATCAGCAAAGGGGCGCGTCATCAGGGCGTGGTCGGGTTTATCGATGCCTCCAAAAACCA
The DNA here is from genome assembly GCF_051962515.1 of Neisseria sp. P0009.S007. NCBI lineage: Bacteria > Pseudomonadati > Pseudomonadota > Betaproteobacteria > Neisseriales > Neisseriaceae > Neisseria > Neisseria sp. P0009.S007. The sequence continues at coordinate 3,074 of NZ_JBQCVF010000051.1, forward strand.
TGTTCACTTGGAAGATGTGTTGGAAAACCTGAGCGAACCACCGTTTTTGCTGGTATTGGACGGCATTACCGATCCGCACAACCTCGGCGCGTGCCTGCGTACTGCCGATGCGATGGGCGTGCATGCCGTGATTGCGCCCAAAGACAAAAGTGCCGGCCTGAATGCGACCGTCAGCAAAGTTGCCTGTGGCGCGGCGGAAACCGTGCCGTATATTACCGTAACCAATCTTGCCCGTACTTTGCGTGAATTGAAAGAATACGGCATTTGGATTGTCGGCACGGACATGGGCGGCGACTCCGACCTTTACCACTGCGACTTGCCCGACAGCGTAGCTTGGGTAATGGGCAACGAAGGCGAAGGCATGCGCCGCCTGACGCGCGAACATTGCGATATGCTGGTATCGATTCCGATGTTTGGCACAGTTGAAAGTATGAACGTTTCCGTCAGCGCAGGCATGGTATTGAGCGAAACCCGCCGTCAACGTGTGTTGAAATCGGAAAAATAAAAAGTGTAATTAAAAGGCCGTCTGAATGTTTTTCAGATGGCCTTTTTCAGGTTTATTCTTTAACCAAAGGGCCTGATTGCTTTTCATTACCGGCGGCAATGCGTACCAATTGGAGAAATTCCGATTTCAGCTCAAACGGATCATCACCTTGGACTTGCTGTACCATTTTTTCAATGTCGCTCCAGCCAAGTTTGCCGTTGTATTCGCCGCCGCGCAGGGCTTGGGCATAGGAAGCTGCTGCAAGGGCGAGCAGGGTGTCTTTATCGGCTTGCTCCAGCGGTTTGCTGCCAACGGGAATTGCTTGTTCCATCAGCTTGCTATCTTTTCCCCCGGGCAGTTTGTAGCGTACTTTAACAAAGGCGTATTCGTTTTTACTGCCTTTGGCGGCAGGGGCTTTTTGATAGCGTGATTCGTTCAGCCAGCCGTTTTTGCCTGCCGGAATGATTTCATAGATGGCGGTCACGCTGTGGCCTGAGCCGATATCGCCCGCATCGACTTTGTCATTGTTGAAGTCTTCATTGCGCAGGGTACGGTTGGTGTAGCCGACCAAGCGGTATTCTTTGACAGTAGCAGGATTGAACTCGACTTGGATTTTGACATCTTGCGCAACGGTGGCAAGCGTGGAAGTCAGTTGTTGTTGCAAAACTTTTTTCGCTTCTTTTTCGTTGTCGATGTAGCTGTAATTGCCGTCGCCTGCATCGGCAATTTGTTCCATCATGTCTTCGTTGTAATTGTCCGTACCGAATCCTAGCGTGCTGAGTGAAACACCGGTTTTACGTTTTTCGGCAACCATGGATTTGAGCGTTTCGGTATCAGATACACCAACGTTAAAGTCACCATCGGTCGCCAGCAGGATACGGTTGATGCCGTTGGGTATAAAGGCTTTTTGCGCTTGCTCGTAGGCCATGCGTAAAGCGGATTCGCCCGAAGTCGAGCCTTCTGCTTTCAGTTTGTCGATGGCCTTCAGGATGGTTTCTTTATCAGCACCTGATGTGGGCGGAAGCACCAGCTCTTCGCCTGATGAATAGGTAATCAGGGTAACTTTGTCCTGAGGACGTAATTGTTGGGTCAAGATCCGTAGCGTTTTTTGAACCAGCGGAAGTTTGTTTTCTGTATTCATACTGCCGGATACGTCCACAAGGAATACCAGATTGGCAGGCGGCAGATCTTTCTTTGCCGTGTCTTGTGCTTGGATACCGATTTTGATCAGCTTGGCTTCCGGTTGCCATGGAGAATCAATGGTTTCGGTATGAACGGCAAATGGACGGCCGTCAGTAGGCAGCAGATAGTTATAAGGGAAGTAATTGATGATTTCCTCAATGCGCACGGCATCTTTGGGCGGCTGTTCTCCATTGTTCAGAAATCGGCGGACGTTAGCGTAGCTGCCGGTATCGACATCGATGCTGAATGTAGAAACAGGCTCTTGGGCAACGGATTTGACCGGTTGGTCGGGTTGTTCTTGGTAGCGTTCAGTGTTTTCTGCAAGAGACAGATTTTCTTCAGCAACGGCAGCAGCAGGCAATGCTGAGCCTGGTGCGCCATGAAGATTTTCGGTTGACGAGTCTGATCGGTCGAGTGGGCCGGAACACGCTGTCAAAGCTGCTAAAGTGAGTATGGAAACGGTTTTCAGGAAGAAACGGGGCATGATTTAAGCTCCTGGGAAATATCACATGCTGATTATTAAAAGTGTTGATGGCAGTGTATTGGCAGAGTTAACGCTGGCGCTGAGTCACTTTTTTTGAGTTTTAATGTGTGAATAGTGGGTTAAGTTTAAATCAGGACAAGGCGGAGCAATGCGGTACTGGTTTAAACTTAACCCACTATGTTTATGACTTGTGCAAGATTTTGTCGGGCTGAGACGATTTTGTAAAGGCCTCAGCCCCGATTTGTCTTACATTAACTTTTCTTCCGTCGACGTTCGCCCGGCAGCAGCATATCCGCCCATTTGATGATGTTGGCGACTTCTGCCGGATTGAGTTCGTAGAACTGGCCGCGTTTGAGGCGGTTTGGCAGGCCGATGGGGCCGAAGCCTACGCGGACGAGGCGGCTGACGGTCAGTCCTTGGCTTTCAAAAATGCGGCGTACTTCGCGGTTGCGGCCTTCTTTGATAACAACGTTGTACCATTTGTTCGCGCCTTCGCCGCCTTGTTCGTAGATGCGTTCTACTTTAGCCAAGCCGTCTTCGAGCATGACGCCTTCTTCGGTCAGGACGCGCATTTGTTCGGTGGTCAACTCGCCCAATACGCGTACGGCGTATTCGCGTTCGACTTCAAAGCTGGGGTGGGCAAAGCGTTGAACGAGTTCGCCTGAAGTGGTCAGGATCAAGAGGCCGCTGGTATTGATGTCCAAACGGCCGATGGCCACCCAGCGGCTGCTGGCTGCTTGCGGCAGGCGGTCGAAAATGCTGACGCGGCCTTGCGGGTCGTCGCGGGAAACGATTTCGCCTTCTTGTTTGTAGTAGAGGATGATGCGTGGCAGGCGGTCTGCCCATTTGAGTTTGATGATGCTGCCTTTGACAGTAACATGGTCATCGGGCGTAACTTTTTCGCCCAGTTGGGCTACGCGGCCGTTGACGGTTACCCAGCCGTTGCTGATCCATTCTTCCATTTCGCGACGTGAGCCGACGCCGGAAGCGGCCAAGACTTTTTGCAGGCGCTCAGGTTCAAAGCGTGAAAGGTCGCTGCGGCGTTCTTTCAAATCGCGGGCGTGCTCCATGATTTTTTGGTTGGGGTTGCGGACAACCAGTTTTTTGGCTTTGGCGGCACGTTGTTTTGGGGCGGTATTTTGAGCTTTGGGGCCGTCTGAAACTTTTTGGCCGTAAGGTTTGCCTGATGTTTTGCGCTCGTCGTCTGGACGTTTTTTATTGGCAAAGGATTTGGCCGGTTTGGAAGGTTTTTTGGCGGTAGATGATACGCCGTCGCGCCATTGGCGTTTGCTGGAAGGCTGTTTGGACATGATTTTTCCTAACTCGCTTGAAAAAGCGGTTCTTCTGCGGCATTTGCGGCAGGGGTTGGATTGGGGGAAAAGGCCGTCTGAAAATCAGATTCAGACGGCCTGCCGATGAAAGGCTGTATTGTAACTCAACCAGTAAATTTTTGTTTGAAAATCCGAAAATTATGGCGAAAGGCGTTCGCGTATCCAGTTGCCGTCAACCAGGCGGTATTGGATGCGGTCGTGCAGGCGGCTGGGGCGGCCTTGCCAGAATTCGATGCGGTCGGGAATAACGAGGTATCCGCCCCAATGCGGCGGGCGGGGAACATGCAGGGGATGTTTGACACCGACGGCCGCGGCCTTGGCCACCAAGACGGCTTTGCTGGAAATCACTTCGCTTTGATCGCTTGCCCATGCGCCGATACGGCTGGTGTAGGGGCGGCTTTCAAAATATTCGTCCGAAGCGGCGGCGTCGAGTTTTTCAATGCGTCCTTCAATGCGCACTTGGCGTTCGAGTTCCGGCCAGAAAAAAGTCATGGCGGCAAAAGGGTGTGCCGTATAGGAGCGGCCTTTGCGGCTGTGGTAATTGGTAAAGAAAACAAAGCCTTTGGGGTTGACTTCTTTCAGTAGTACCATACGGCTGTTAGGCCTGCCGTCTTCGCCTACGGCGGCAACGTTGACCGCGGTCGGCTCGTTGACTTCGGCGTGAATCGCTTCGTTCAGCCATTGCTCGAATTGGACAATCGGGTCGGCGTGGCATTCGGCTTCCGACAGCTCGCGTTTGCTGTAATCTTCGCGGATATTGTGCAGATCCATGATTTTTCTCCTTAGGTCTGACTGAATCATACTCCGTTTTTTCAGACGGCCTCAAGGGCATTTGTGTATAATCGTAGCCCTTTCCAATATAGAACAATACGGAGTCCCGTCATGCAAACCGAAGTCGAACTGAAAATCTTAAATCCGAAAATGGCCGATTCCCTGCCTGCTTATGCAACGCCCGGTTCCGCCGGTTTGGACTTGCGTGCCTGCTTGGATGAAGCTGTTGTAATGCAGCCGGGTGATGTGTATCTCGTTCCGACCGGTTTGGCGGTGCATTTGGCCAACCCTGCGTATGCAGCCGTTTTATTGCCGCGTTCCGGCTTGGGTCATAAACACGGTATTGTTTTGGGCAATTTGGTCGGTTTGATTGACTCGGATTATCAAGGCGAATTGAAGGTTTCTTTGTGGAACCGTGGTAAAGAAGCGTTTACCATCGAGCCGATGGAACGCATCGCGCAGATGGTGATTGTGCCGGTTGTCCAAGCTGCGTTTAAGGTTGTGGACGAGTTTGCCGCCAGCGAGCGCGGTGAAGGCGGATTCGGCAGCACCGGCAAAGCCTGATGATTTAAAAGGCCGTCTGAAACAGGATAAATTGAAATATTTGATTTCGGTTTGCCACGGTTCAGACGGCCTTTTTGTTGTGCCAACCTTTGCATAATTACACACAAGATTGCATTTTTATATCTTGCCTGCATGGCCGACGCACCCAATAATACAGGCCGTCTGAAACCTTTACGGAGCGTTGTTATGTCCCGCCCCTCACTTTTTCTGCCTTTGTTTTTGATTATCTTTGGCGCGATTTGGTTTTTACGCGCTACGGATATTTTGCCTGCGACATCGACAATGATTGCCGGTGTATTAATTATTTTGGGCTTTGCCGTATTGATTATGGACGGCATCAACAAACAGTCCATTGTTTCCGGCCCGATGTTGGTTTATATCGGTACAGCCATTTATCTGCACATGAGCTACTGGATTTACCTCTCGCCGTTGCTGGCCATCGGCATGGTCGTGTTGGGTTGCCTGCTGTTGCTCTCGCGCAGCGATATGATTCCTGAGAAACACACAAAATAGAAAGATGAGAGATTTGGGTTTTGCCCTATAAAGGCCGTCTGAACAATGGTATAATCCGCCGCTTCAGACGGCCTTTTTTATTGTGGTTTAAATTTGAAATTTACCCTATCGGCCGCACCGTTTTCTTACATTTTGCAAAGTTTCCTCCATGACCCAAGACAAAATCCTTATTCTCGACTTCGGCTCGCAAGTTACCCAGCTGATCGCCCGCCGCGTGCGCGAAGCCCATGTTTACTGCGAACTGCATTCTTTCGACATGCCTTTGGAAGAAATCAAAGCCTTCAACCCGAAAGGCATCATCCTCTCCGGCGGCCCTAATTCCGTTTACGAATCCGATTATCAAGCCGATACCGGTATTTTTGATTTGGGCATTCCGGTTTTGGGCATCTGCTACGGCATGCAATTTATGGCGCACCACTTGGGCGGTGAAGTTAGCCCGGGCAACCAACGCGAATTCGGTTATGCACAAGTTAAAACCATCGACAGCGAGCTGACACGCGGCATTCAAGATGATGCGCCTAATACGCTCGACGTATGGATGAGCCATGGCGATAAAGTTTCCAAACTGCCTACCGGCTTCTCTGTCATCGGCGACACCCCGTCTTGCCCGATTGCCATGATGGAAAACGCTGAGAAACAATTCTACGGCATCCAATTTCACCCTGAAGTGACCCACACCAAACAAGGTCGCGCGTTGTTGAACCGCTTTGTCTTGGATATTTGCGGCGCACAACCAAGCTGGACCATGCCGAACTACATCGAAGAAGCCGTTGCCAAAATCCGCGAACAAGTCGGCAGCGACGAAGTGATTTTGGGTTTGTCCGGCGGCGTGGATTCTTCCGTAGCAGCCGCGTTGATTCACCGCGCTATCGGCGACCAACTGACCTGCGTGTTTGTTGACCACGGTTTGTTGCGTTTGAACGAAGGCAAAATGGTAATGGACATGTTTGCCCGCAACTTGGGCGTACGTGTGATTCACGTTGATGCCGAAGAGCAATTTTTGGCGAAACTTGCCGGCGTGACCGATCCGGAGAAAAAACGCAAAATCATCGGTGCGGAATTTATCGAAGTCTTTGACGCTGAAGAGAAAAAACTCACTAACGCCAAATGGTTGGCGCAAGGTACGATTTACCCTGACGTAATCGAATCCGCAGGCGCGAAAACCAAAAAAGCCCACGCCATCAAATCCCACCACAACGTCGGCGGCCTGCCTGAAAACATGAAGCTCAAATTGCTTGAGCCTTTGCGTGATTTGTTCAAAGACGAAGTGCGCGAACTGGGCGTCGCTTTGGGCCTGCCGCGCGAAATGGTGTACCGTCATCCGTTCCCGGGCCCGGGTTTGGGCGTACGTATCTTGGGCGAAGTGAAAAAAGAATATGCTGACTTGCTCCGTCAAGCAGACGATATTTTTATTCAAGAATTGCGCAATACTACCGATGAAAACGGCACATCTTGGTACGACCTGACCAGCCAAGCATTTGCCGTATTCCTGCCTGTGAAATCCGTCGGCGTGATGGGCGACGGCCGTACTTACGATTACGTCGTAGCCTTGCGTGCCGTGATTACCAGCGACTTTATGACTGCCCACTGGGCTGAGCTGCCTTACTCGCTGCTTGGCCGCGTGTCCAACCGCATCATCAACGAAGTCAAAGGCATCAACCGCGTGGTTTATGATGTCAGCGGCAAACCGCCTGCCACGATTGAGTGGGAATAATCCCTCAATAATAAAGGCCGTCTGAACAGATATTGTTCAGACGGCCTTATTTATTAGGGACCTAAGCCCAATTAAAATTGATTTTTCAATTCACGCAAAGCGGCGAAGACTTCGAGTTCGCTGTTTAATTTTCGTCCGCTCAATTCTTCGGCGCGTGCCTGAACTTGGGGCAGGTGTACGCGGAAAAACGGATTGACTTTGCGCTCGTGCGCCAGGCTGACAGGCAGTGTCGGCGTGTGTTCGGCTGCGGCCAAGGCCGTCTGAATGTCGATGTTGTCCGGCTCGATGTGCTGGGCAAAGCGTAGATTGGAGGCGGTGTATTCGTGCGCTGGATAAAACAGTGTTTCTTCGGGCAGCTGGTTGAATCGGTGGAAGCTGTCGTAAAGCTGCTCGATTGTGCCGGTAAATACGCGGCCGCAACCGGCGGAAAACAAGGTATCGCCGCAGAAAACGTGCAGGCCGTCTGAATTTTCCAACAGATAGCTGATGTGGCGGTCGGTATGGCCGGGGGTTGCCCAAACGGTAACCAAGCCTTCGCCAAACGGGAACTGCGTACCTGCGGTGACGGTATGCGTCGCCACGTCGATGTCGCTTTCGCCATAGATTGGGGATTCTAAAAAGCCATGGAACAAGCTTTTTGCGCCGCCGGTATGGTCGGGGTGCGGATGGGTAATCCATGTTTGCGCCAGCATCAGGCGGTTGTGGACGAGGAATTTCAAAACGGGCGTGGCATCGGATGGATCGACGCAGGCAGCATGGTTGCCTTCTTGAATCATCCAGATGTAGTTGTCGTTTAGGGCTTTAATTGGCGTGATTTTCATATGCTTTCTTCTGGTTTGGGGTTTCAGACGGCCTCTAAATAATCTTTGATATTCGGGCTTTGGCCGAACACGGCTTCATGGGCTTGATGGATGCACAGTCGGTTGAACAGCAATCTTTGGGTTTGGTCGCTGTCGATAATCCGCACTTGGCCTTGCAGTTTGGGCGCGTCGTGATGAAAGGTATTCTTAAACGCGTGCCAACGGTCGGTTTGCAGATGGACGACGGCAAACATATCGTGCGAGATATTAACGCCGACACTGAATAGCTTGGCCGAGGCTTGCAGGCAGAAACTGCTGTCGCCAAACAGGCATAGCCCCGTGTTTTCCGGATAGCGGAACAATTCGATTTTCACGGCTTCGGGTTTGGCAAAGATATTACAAAACAGCCGTTCAAACAACGACGGCTGTGCCACGCCTTCGCTCAACATACCGTAAAGTCCGCCCAGCCAATCGACATAGCCGAGAAAAGTGAAACGGTAGTCCTGTATAATGGCTTCGATGCGCTTGGGGTCGCGTTTGCTGATCAAGCGGACAAATTCAAAACCGACTTCCGGCAGCCGCGCCCGAAGTGTTTGATGTAGGCGGTGGGCAAACAGGTTTTTATGGTTGTGCGGATTGCGCAGGATACCGAGGAATTTCAGCCGTAATATCCGCCACAACGCATCCGGTACTTTGACGGTATCGGTATTTGCCGTAGTTGTTTTCAGACGGTCTGCAGGCAGGGTGCGCAGGTGGTTGCAGGCTTCTTCGTAGCCGCTTTCATGACGGTTGAACCAGCTTTCCAGATTATATTGGTTGGTGGAGTCTTCGACAAAGGTCAGCGTATAGAGGTTTTTCGCCGCCAAGTTGCCGATGATGTTGACGCTTATCGCTTCGCTGCGGTTTTGTTCTTTGCTACGGGTTTTTTCACCAGTATGGAATATGGACAAAGGCAGCTTGTAAACATTCTGATTCTGAGGGCTGACCTGCGGATTATGCGCGTGCTGCCGCTGCTCGGTTTGGGCGATGAAGTGGTGTTCCTTCGTCGGATTCGCGGTCAACAGGGCGTAAGGCTTTTCGCCGCATTCGGAAAATTCGCAATCGCTGAGGATAAAGGCTTGTCGAGTCATAATGTCAGGAAAGGCCGTCTGAATATGTCGATTATAGTTTAAAAGTGGCAATTATACAGAATGACGGCGACGAGTTTGGTCTTTATACGCAAAAGGACGCAAAAAGGTCATCTGAAAACGGATATAGCGAGGTTCGCTAAATCGTTTTCAGACAACCTTAAATCAACGGACTGTTCAACACTATTTATTCTTCTTTTTGGAAAACATGGTTGCGGTGATACTCGAAATATTTTTCGCTTTCAGGTTCGATTTTTAATTTCATATCGGGAGAAATTCCAAGCCGCTTTTGATTTTCCAGATCGATTTTCGGACTGATTTTTATCGTACCGTCGGCATCAAACGTAATCAGTCCGCTATCGAATAATGCGTCAATATTGGGTGCGAGCATCAGTCCATTGAAGGGATCTAAACGTTCGTTATTATTGCACACACTCCAAGGTTTAATATGGCTGGCAATGAGTAAAGGCTGGATATCTAGACCTGTCAGTGGACAGCTCGGATATAGTTTGAATACGTCTTGCCGGAATTGATTTTGCCCTCTGCGGACTTTTATTAAGCTTTGTAGTTCGGTTTGCTTTTCTGGGCTAGTTTCGGAGGCTAAACGGTTTTCGAGTTCAGCTATATTTTTTCCTAAGTGTGGGATAGAAGTTGTGTAAAAATTTGGTTCTTCAGTTAGCCAAGCTGTATTTTCTTCGTCTAATTCCTTTTTAAAACAAGTTTTACATCTATTTTCTCTATCATATTCATTCCAACTCCATTTTCTGAGTCTCTCTCGGGAGTTGGAACAAACTTTAAAATAATCTGAACCTTTTGTTGTCCAATTTTTGCCTATTTTTTCAGTTGGAAAGCTGCCACAACCACTACTAGCTTTGTGCAACATAGGGTATATAGGTTCGGTTTTACCTTTGTTTATGTTTAGTACAAAACCATTTTGGTTGTTCTTAAGCCAGTCAATATAAGCTCCATCATCTGGCATATCTTTAAAAATTTTTATATCAGACATAAGTTTCTCCAAATTGTTTTCCATAATTTCTATGAAGTTGTTTATTTTCAAAAAGGTCGTCTGAAAACCTTAATTTGAGGTTTTCAGACGACCTTTTCTTGCCAATCAGTCAATCAGGGCACGATTTAGCCCAAAGCCTTCCTTGCCCCGGCAAAGAGGCGGTACCAGCCGGACAGTTCCGTCCAGTCTTCCGGTTTCCAGCTCATTTGTGCGGCGCGGTATACGCGTTCCGGATGCGGCATCATGATGGTCACGCGGCCGTCGGTGTTGGTAACGCCGGCGATGCCTTGCGGCGAGCCGTTGGGGTTGAGCGGGTAGGTTTGGGTAACCTGGTTTTGTCCGTCGACGTATTGCAGCGCAATGCCCAAATCGGCGGAGATATTGCCGCCGTGAAGCGCGAAGTCGGCGCGGCCTTCGCCGTGGCTGACGACAACAGGCAGGCTGGAGCCTTGCATTTCATTCAGAATCAGCGATGCGGATTTCGGAACATGAACCATGCTCAGGCGCGCTTCAAACTGTTCGCTCAGGTTGCGCTTGAATTTAGGCCATGCTTCTGTACCCGGGATAATCTCGGCAAGGTTGCTGACCATTTGACAGCCGTTGCACACGCCCAATGTCAGCGTGTTCGGATCGGCAAAGAAGGCGGCAAATTGGTCGCGCAGAGCAGGGTGGAACAGAATTGATTTCGCCCAGCCTTCGCCTGCGCCGAGTACGTCGCCGTAGCTGAAGCCGCCGCACGCCGCCAGCATTTTGAAGTCGGCAAGGTTGACGCGGCCTGCCATCAGGTCGGACATATGCACGTCGTAAGCATCGAATCCGGCGCGGGTGAAGGCGGCGGCCATTT
>NZ_JBQCVF010000052.1:0-13792 GCF_051962515.1 Neisseria sp. P0009.S007
TTGGGCGCCATTCAAACCCAATTCCATCATTTGGTACGCACCGTGCCGTCTGAAGGCCTCATCGTCTGCAACGGCCAACAGCAAAGCCTGCAAGATACTCTGGATAAAGGCTGCTGGACGCCCGTAGAAAAATTTGGTACCGAACAAGGCTGGCAGGTTGGTACCGTCCATGCCGACGGCTCGTTCGACGTACGTCATCACGGCGAAACAGTCGGACACGTCGCGTGGGAACTGATGGGCGAACACAACCGTATGAACGCCCTCGCCGTTATCTCCGCTGCACGTCATGCCGGCGTCGATATTCAGACGGCCTGCGAAGCTTTAAGTGCATTTAAAAACGTCAAACGCCGTATGGAAATCAAAGGCACGGTAAACGGCATCACTGTTTACGATGACTTTGCCCACCACCCGACCGCCATCGAAACCACTATCGAAGGTCTGCGCCAGCACGTCGGTAACGCACGCATCCTCGCCGTCCTCGAGCCACGTTCTAACACTATGAAACTCGGTACCATGAAAGCCGCCCTGCCCGCAAGCTTAAACAATGCCGACCAAGTGTTCTGCTACGCCGGTGGCGTGGACTGGGACGTCGCCGAAGCCCTCGCGCCTTTAGGTGACAAACTGCACGTAGGCAAAGACTTCGATGCCTTTGTTGCCGAAATTGTGAAAAATGCCGAAGCAGGCGATCATATTTTGGTCATGAGCAACGGCGGTTTCGGTGGAATACACGGGAAGCTGTTAGAAGCATTGAAATAGCCTTCTCCAATAACTAAGGCCGTCTGAAAAGTTTTCAGACGGCCTTTTATCATATGCCAATTTAAAATCTATATTTACAAAAAATGTTTTGGTAATACCCAAATAACACTCATCTATTATTTGCCCGTACATACTTGCTCAAGACCATTTTTCCATTATGCATTGCCAACCCACTCAAAAATCTGATAATAATGCAGACAACATCTAAGCCGTGCATATATCATGAAACACAAAATAGCCTTTAAGCCCATAGTTCTCAGTATTGCGCTTTCTATCCTTCTGATTACAACAGTTGTATTTTTTGCTCGTCATCACAATTCTATCCTAAGTATTAATACCGATTTCCTACAACAAAAAATTACCGAACCCAAAGGACCATCACCGAAAATCGTACAATCTGCGCGCAACCAAATCGGCAAAACCCTTCGTTACGACCCAGCTTACACGAAGCTCACTTATCCGATGGGAGATGTGCCGATATCAAAAGGCGTTTGCACAGACGTCATTATCCGTGCCTTGCGCGACCAAAATATAGATTTGCAAGATCTTGTTCATCAAGACATGAGCCGCAACTTTTCCGTCTATCCGAAACGCTGGGGTTTGAAACAACCTGATACCAATATTGACCACCGCCGCGTACCTAACCTAATGACTTATTTCACGCGTCAAGGCTGGGCAGTTCAAGATACAAACTATCAAGCTGGCGATATTGTAACTTGGGAACTGAAAGGCAACCGTCCCCATATCGGTATCGTCTCCGATCGAAAAATCGGAGACAGGCCCCTGATTATCCATAATATCGGTTCAGGAACCCGTGAAGACGATGTCCTCTACCGCTACACCATTACCGGACATTTCAGACTTCCCGTTCAATAAATCCTGGTGCTAAGCTCTAAATACTAGTTTTGCATCTGAAAAGCCATAGAGCAATAAAAAAGGCCGTCTGAAACAGTTTCAGATGGCCTTTTACTTACCTAACCCTCTTTATTTAACCGCAACCACCACATTTGCCGCAGCCACTGCTGCAGTCGCGTTTTTTCGGTTTGAACACGAATTTTCGCAAGAGGAAGAATACGCAGGCGAGCATAATCAAGCCGACGATAATATATTGAGTCATGACGATAGTATCCTTGAAGAAAGTTGGTAAACCACGAATGCGGCAAAATAAGCCATCAGGAACAAATAGCCTGTAATCATAAGCATATTTTTCGTGGATTTGGTTTCGCGTCTAATCACGGTCAAAGTCGCGGCACACATCGGAGCATACACATACCAAGCCAAGAAGGCAAAGGCGGTCGGCAAGCCCCAGTTGTTGTGTATGATGGGAATCAGTGCGTTTTGTACGGCATCTTCAGACGATGCGCTGACGGCATAAACGGTACCCAATGCGGCAACGACCACTTCGCGCGCGGCAATACCCGGAATCATGGCGATACACATTTCCCAAGTAAAGCCTAAAGGTGCAAAAAACGGCTGAATAGCATGACCAAGCGTACCTGCCAAGCTGTAATCGATGGCGGCACCGGTTGCGCCTTCAGGCGGTTGCGGCCAGCTTACCAAGCCCCACAGAACCACGGCCAATGCAAAAATAATGGTACCCGCGCGTTTCAGGAAGGCTTTTACCCTATCCCACAAGCTGGTCATGATGTGTTTGAAGTTAGGCGTACGGAAAGTCGGCAATTCCATCAAAAGTGGGAATTGTTGCACATTGCCTTTCATCCGCGCCAAGCGTTTCATGATATACGCCGCCAATGCAGCCGACAGAATGCCTACGATATAAAGAATAAACAATGTCAGGCCTTGCAGGTTGAAAATCCCACCCACTGTACGGTCAGGAATAACAGCGGCGATAATCAGCGCATACACTGGCAAACGTGCGGAACAAGTCAGCAACGGCGCAACCGCGATGGTAACAAGGCGTTCGCGCGGGTCGTTAATGGTACGCGCCGACATCACGGCAGGAACGGCACAGGCAAAGCTGGACAAAAGGGGAATAAACGAACGGCCGGACAAACCGCTTTTTGCCATGATGTTATCCAGCAGGAAGGCTGCACGCGGCAGATAGCCTGAGTCTTCCAATAGCAGGATAAAGGCAAACAAAATCGTAATCTGCGGCAGGAACACCAACACACTGCCCAAACCGGCAATGACGCCGTTGACGAGCAAGTCGCTGAGGATGCCCGGCTCCATGTTGGCGCCTATCCATTCGCCCAGCGCGGTAAAGCCACCTTCGATGGCGTCCATAATCGGCGCCGCCCATGTGTAAACCGCTTGGAACACCATAAACAGGATGACCAGCAGCATAATCATGCCCCAGACGGGGTGCAGCACGATGTCGTCGAGTTTTTTGTGCCATGCGGGCAGCGTCATCTGGGTGCGTACCACTTGTGCCAAAATCGATTCGACTTCTTGATAAAGTTTGTCGCTATCCAGCGCATCGAGCGTGCGTTCGGCAGAGGCGGGGTTTGCGGGAAAAGAGCGTTTGCGCGGCAGCTTCGCCACGGCTTCGCGTACAGCCTGTACGCCCGACGCGCTCACTGCAACTGTTTCCAAAACAGGTGCATCCAACAACTCGCTCAGTTTGGCCGCGTCGATATTCAAGCCCCTTTTGCGGGCCACGTCGCTCAAATTCAGCGACACCACCATAGGCAGTCCCAGCGTTTTCAGTTCCAAAATCATGCGCAGGGTCATACGCAGGTTGGTCGCGTCGGCAACGGCAATAATGGCATCGGGCGGAATGCCCATCTTGCCTACCATTACATCTTTCGCCACCGCTTCGTCGGGGCTGGTCGTGCGTAGGCTGTATGTGCCCGGCAGGTCGATAATGCGGACGGCCTCGTCGTCGAGGAAGGCGCCCTCGCGCTTATCGACAGTTACGCCCGGATAATTGGCAACCTTGGCATGTGAGCCGGTCAAACCGTTGAACAAAACGGTTTTGCCACAGTTTGGCGCGCCAATCAAGGCAAAATAGCTTAGTTCCATCATTTTTCCTTATTCTTTCAGACGGCCTTAAACGGCCTCAACGATACGACACATAATCTTCCCGGCCTCTTCCAAACGCAGGGAAAATTGAGATTGGTTACCCAAACGTACCGCAAACGGGCCTCTCCCAAAACCACCCACTGCAATCACTTGCAACGGCATTCCGCTGGAAAAACCCAAATCTGCAAGGCGACGGGTTACCAAGGTATCCAAATCACCAAAAACAGGATTGGAAACGATGGAATCAATATGTACGACTGCGCCTTTTTTCAGGCGCGACAAAGGAATGGTAGACATAAGCCTCTCTTTTCATTTGTTTTAAAAAATCAGATTATTAGAAATGTGAGAAGTGCTGACGAATGTGTGGCACATTTGAAAGGTTGGTTATGAGTGGCTATTTGCCCCTTCTTTCGATAAGTGCGGTTTGTTTGAATACTATTATTGTTTCTATTAATTATAAGGCGTTTTAATATAAAAATCAAATGTAACAAGATAAACTAAAAAGGCTGAAATCCTTTTATCATTAGAATTTCAGCCTTTTTATGCACTCAACAAACTAAAGGCCGTCTGAAAACTTTAAGACGGCCTTCAAAATAAAAAACCGAATCAAATCGGTTTTTTATTCCCATTCAGGGAAAGACTCTAAATTACAGAGCGTCTTTCAATGCTTTACCGGCACGGAATTTAGGAGTTTTAGCAGCAGCAATAGTCAAAGGCTCGCCAGTTTTAGGGTTGCGGCCTTGACGTTCGGCGCGTTCGCCGACGTAGAAAGTACCGAAACCGACCAGAGTAACAGTGTCGCCGTTTTTCAATGCGTTGGTTACGGCATTAGTAGTAGCATCCAAAGCTTTTTGCGCAGCAGATTTGGAAATGCCGGCTTCTTGAGCAATTGCTTCGATCAATTCAGACTTGTTCACAATTAGTCCCTTCCTATCGTAAAAAATGATGAAATGCCCGAATACTCGGGGCTTAAGCACTTTTAAAGCACATACGCACTTTATAGCAATTCTGAAATTATCATGTCAAGTAAAAGATGTGGAATTGCCCTATTTTTGTGGCATTCAGGGCAAAACCACATTTTTTGCAACATCAGACGGCCAACTTAATGCTTGGTTGCTTTTGTCCTTGACTTCGCCTTAGAAGTTTGCGGGGTCTCGGCAACCGTCAATTCAGCCGCCCATTGCTCAGGCTGAGTTTCCAAGCCCAAAGCCAACACTTCATCAATCCATTTGACCGGATGAATGGTCAGACCGGTTTTGACATTTTCAGGGATTTCTTCCAAATCTTTGACGTTGTCTTTTGGAATCAATACATGCTTGATACCGCCGCGCAAAGCAGCCAGCAGTTTTTCTTTCAAACCGCCAATCGGCAAGACTTCGCCACGCAAAGTGATTTCGCCGGTCATAGCTACATCAGCACGCACCGGAATTTTGGTGAAGGCAGAAACCATCGCCAAAGTCATGGCGATACCTGCGCTCGGACCGTCTTTTGGCGTCGCACCTTCAGGCACATGGACGTGAATGTCTTTCTTCTCATAAAAATCAGGGGCCAGACCCACTGATTCAGCACGAGAACGGACAACCGACCATGCGGCCGATACTGATTCTTTCATCACGTCGCCCAGTTGGCCGGTGCATTGAATCGTACCTTTACCCGGCAAGGCAACCGCCTCTACGGTCAATAACTCGCCACCGACTTCGGTCCAAGCCAGACCGGTTACCTGGCCGATGCGGTTTTCGCTTTCGGCCACACCATAGTCGAAACGGCGCACGCCCAGATAGTCATGCAGATTTTTCTCAGTAACTTTAATCGCTTTAGGCTTGGCCTTGCTTACTGTTTTGGATTTGGACGCTTTTTTCTTGTCCTCATTCAAAGTAACCTGCATCACCACTTTGCGACAGATTTTGGCAATTTCGCGATCCAACGAGCGGACACCGGCCTCGCGGGTGTAGTAACGGATAATATCGCGCACCGCACTTTCATCAACCACCAACTCACCCTCTTTCACACCATTGCGCTTCATTTGTTTCGGCACAAGGTATTGCATGGCGATATTGATTTTTTCATCTTCCGTATAACCGGACAGACGGATAATTTCCATACGGTCAAGCAGCGGAGTCGGGATATTCAAGCTGTTTGAAGTGGCAATAAACATCACATCGCTCAAATCATAATCGACTTCGGCATAATGGTCAGCGAACTTGTTGTTTTGCTCAGGATCCAGCACCTCAAGCAAAGCACTGGCAGGATCACCACGGAAATCGCTGCCCATCTTGTCGATTTCATCAAGCAGGAACAATGGGTTTTTCACACCCGCTTTCGCCATATTTTGCAAGATTTTGCCCGGCATAGAGCCGATATAGGTACGGCGGTGGCCGCGGATTTCGCTTTCATCACGCACGCCGCCCAACGCCATACGCACATATTGACGGCCTGTGGCTTTGGCAATCGACTCACCCAAGGAAGTTTTACCCACCCCCGGAGGGCCAACCAGACATAAAATCGGGCCTTTGAGCTTGTCCATACGTTTTTGAACGGCCAAATATTCCAAAATGCGCTCTTTAACTTTTTCCAAACCATAGTGGTCGGCATTCAAAATCAAATCAGCCTTGGCAATATCTTTGCTGACACGGGATTTTTTCTTCCACGGCAACTCAAGCAAAGTATCGATGTAGTTGCGCACGACGGTAGATTCCGCAGACATCGGCGGCATCATTTTCAGTTTTTTCAATTCAGACAGACATTTTTCTTCAGCCTCTTTGCTCATGCCTGCTTCTTTGATTTTGTTTTCCAGCGCATCCAGCTCGTCGCGCTCGTCTTCTTCGCCCAATTCTTTCTGAATCGCTTTTACTTGCTCATTCAAGTAATACTCACGTTGGGATTTTTCCATTTGACGTTTCACACGGCCACGGATGCGTTTCTCGACCTGCATGATATCGAGTTCGGCTTCCAACTGCGCCAGCAGAAATTCCAAACGGTCAACAATGCCGGCAGTCTCCAGTACATATTGACGCTGCTCTAATTTCAGCTGCAAATGCGCGGCAATAGTATCGGCAAGACGGCTGTTGTCATCGATACTGCTGATGGTACTGATAACTTCGGCAGGGATTTTTTTGTTCAATTTCGCATATTGCTCAAATTGAGTCAGCAAGGTACGGCGCAAGGCTTCAATTTCGGGATTGTCCTTGTCGCTGTTTTCATCAATCGCCTCCACATGGGATAAAAACAGTCCGCCTGTTTCGTCAACCGTCAATGCGCGCGCACGACGGATACCTTCTACCAACACTTTAACGGTGCCGTCAGGCAGCTTCAAAACCTGCAAAACTTGGGCAACCGTACCAGTTTGGTGCAAATCTTCAGCTTTAGGGTCTTCTGTATTAGGGTCAAGCTGGGCCAACAGGAAAACCGGATCATCATTAGCCATTGCCGCCTCAAGGGCTGCAATCGATTTAGGACGACCGACGAACAGCGGCAATACCATATGCGGATACACCACGACATCGCGTAAAGGCAAGGTAGCCAGCGCACTGTATTCCTCGAAATATTTGTCTTTTGTCGGCATAGTTAGAAATCTCAATCATTGTTAAATCAGAATGTAGCTCAAAATTGGGCTGAAGCGCTCCATTTCAAGACTTGAAAACAGCTTATCCGCACCTATTTTCTAAAACATCATTTTTAATAGCCCGATATGGACGTTTACGATAAAATATATCGGATTTTGGGCCGTCTGAAAACTTTTCAGACGGCCCTGGCTAACCAAAAAAGGTAGTAAACCATGACAGACTCAACCGAAAAAAAATCATTAATTGAATTCCCTTGCACCTTTCCTGTAAAAGTCATGGGCGTGGTTCATCCGGAATTTGAATCCGCCATCTTGGAAACCGTGCGCAAACACGCTCCCGATACCGAGCCGCACCACATTACTACGCGCCCAAGCAGCAAAGGCAACTATACCGGCGCGACTGTCCATGTAAATGTTGAAAATCAAGAGCAGCTCGACAATATCTACCGCGACCTGACTTCACACGAATTGGTAAAAGTGGTGCTGTAATGAAAATCGTGCACAAAGGCTTGGTCGATTACCTGCCGACTTTCGAAGCCATGAAGGCATTTAATGCCTCGCGTGACGAAAATACCGAAGACGAATTATGGGTGGTCGAACATCCGCCCGTATTCACTCAAGGCTTGGCCGGTAAGCCCGAACACCTCCTCATCCGCGACGATATTCCCGTTGTCCAAATTGACAGAGGAGGTCAAATTACCTACCACGGTCCTGGCCAATTGGTCGTTTATACGATGATCAATTTCAAACGCCGTAAGACCAGTGTGCGCCATATCGTTTCCGCACTTGAAAACAGCATCATCGCCACCTTGGCAGAATACGGCATCGAAGCAGCCGCCGACCCCAAACGTCCCGGCGTTTATGTCGGCGAGCGTAAAATCGCTTCCCTGGGCCTGCGTATCAAAGACGGCTCCGTTTACCACGGCTTGGCGCTTAACGTGAACATGGATTTAAGTCCGTTTACCCATATCAACCCCTGCGGTTATGCCGGTATGGAAATGACCCAAATTGCCGACTTTGTCTCTCCGGCACCCGGCTTGGCAGAAGTTTCAGACAAACTGACCAAGCATTTACAGAAAGAGCTGGCATAAGGCCGTCTGAAAATATTCGACCCCAACACCATCTTTTAACTGCCCCTCTGAACCCACAAGCCCTTAGTTCATAAAGACTACAATAAGCTTTTCAGACGGCCTTTATAACGACAGAAAGAACACATCACCATGAGTGAAGAAGTAAAAAACGACCCAAAACGCGGCATCAAACTGAAAGGCGCAGATAAAACTGCACGCATTCCGATTAAAGTTGTTCCATTGGAACAAAAATTGAAAAAGCCCGAATGGATCCGCGCCAAATTACCGGGCAAGAAATTCTTTGAAATCAAAAACATTCTTCGCGAACAAAAAATGCATACCGTGTGCGAAGAAGCATCTTGTCCAAATATCAGCGAATGCTTTACCAAGGGTACGGCCACATTCATGATCATGGGCGATATTTGTACCCGCCGCTGCCCGTTCTGCGACGTTGGTCATGGCCGCCCCAATATGCTGGATCCTGACGAGCCTAAACACTTGGCCGAATCCGTTAAATCCATGAACCTGCGCTATGTCGTGATTACTTCCGTCGACCGTGACGACCTGCGTGATGGCGGCGCCCAACACTTCGCCGACTGCATCAAAGCCATCCGCGAAACCAGCCCGAATACCAAAATCGAAATCCTTGTTCCCGATTTCCGCGGCCGTTTGGACATCGCACTGGAAATCTTGGCAGAAACACCGCCCGACGTGATGAACCACAACTTAGAAACCCATCCAAGCCTGTATAAAAAAGCCCGTCCGGGTGCCAATTACCAACACTCCCTCGAGCTTCTGCGCCGTTACAAAGAAATGATGCCCCATATCCCGACAAAGTCCGGCATCATGGTCGGCTTGGGCGAAACAGACGAGGACGTACGCGAAATAATGCGCGATATGCGTGCCAACAATATCGAGATGATTACCATCGGCCAATATCTGCAACCTTCAGACGGCCACCTGCCCGTCCTACGCTATGTAACGCCTGACCAATTTAAAGTTTTTGAAAAAGAAGCATACGAATTGGGCTTTACTAATGCCGCGATCGGCGCAATGGTTCGCTCCAGCTACCACGCAGACGAACAAGCAGCCGAAGCTTTGCGTGAAACCCACGGCGGTTGCAGCCACCACTAAGGTTTAAATCATATAAGGCCGTCTGAAAAATCAGGGGACTATTTTTTCAGACGGCCTTTGTTTATGCAAAACTCTTTAGATTTTCAAAAAATAAACCTTAGTCGGGCCCTATTGAGCCAATCTTAAGTAATACAAAAAAGCGGCTAAACAGGATAAACACTGTTTGCCGCTTTTTAATTTATTTCTTTATTTTACTTCTTCAACAATTTTGCCGCTTCAATCGCGTAGTAAGTCAAAATACCATCGGCGCCAGCACGTTTGAATGCCAATAAGCTTTCCAAAATGGTTTTTTCGCCATCCAGCCAACCGTTTTGAATGGCAGCCTGAAGCATGGCATATTCGCCGGAAACTTGGTAAGCATACGTCGGTACGCCGAATTCGTCTTTGACTCGGCGGACGACATCCAGATACGGCAGACCCGGTTTTACCATAACCATGTCTGCGCCCTCTTGAATATCCAATGCTACTTCGTGCAAGGCTTCGTTAGTATTTGCAGGATCCATTTGGTAGGTTTTCTTGTCTGCCTTACCCAGATTGCCGGAACTACCGACGGCATCGCGGAACGGGCCATAGAACGCTGAAGCATATTTTGCCGAATACGCCATAATGCGCGTATGGATATGTCCGGCATCTTCTAAGGCTTCACGGATGGCAAGAATACGTCCGTCCATCATGTCTGACGGGGCAATGACTTGTGCGCCTGCATCGGCATGACACAAAGCCTGTTTTACCAAAACTTCAATGGTTTCATCGTTGAGGACATAGCCATTTTCATCGGTTAAACCGTCTTGACCGTGAATGGTGTAGGGATCCAAGGCAACGTCGGTCATGATACCCAGCTCTGGGAATTTCTCGCGCAGGGTTCGTACTACTGTCGGCACCAAGCCTTCAGGATTATAAGCTTCCTCCGCAAACTCGGTTTTGTTTTGCGTTACCACGGGAAACAAAGCCAGCATAGGAATGCCGAGCTTCAGTGCTTCTTCAGCAGTGAACAACAATTTGTCCAAACTTTGGCGTTTGACACCCGGCATGGATGGGACTGCCTCTTCCTGATTCTGGCCTTCCAATACAAAAACCGGATAGATCAAATCATCTGCCGTCAAAGTATGCTCGCGCATCAGACGACGTGAAAAATCATCTTTACGCATACGGCGCATACGGGTGTTTGAGACATAACGCGGAGGGAAATTCATAACAATTGCCTTTCAATAATGAAGTCTTAAAATCAGTCTTCGACTTGACGTATGGCTTTGACCGAACGTTTGATTTCGCTGAACGTACCGGTTTTATAACTATTACGTTCCTGTTCGGTCATACCGTTTTGATCCAATTTGGCGATATTTTTCAATGCCTCGGCATACTGGCCGTCTGAAAGTTTTTCCTGTTTGATGCGCCAACGGTTGTTCACTTCGGAAGCCGTCCATAAGCCTACTTTGTTGTAGTAGAACAAAATGCTTGCCGCCAGCGTCTTCATATCGCTGTCGGGTTTGGCACTGCCGATACTGCGGCCGATACGGTTATTACGTTGATCGACTGCCTGGTCGGCAAGGTAGCGGCTGAAGTAGTCGTCTTTACCTTCTCGCAACTCCATATCCGTCAGACGCGCATTACCTGCTTTTTCTGCAATAATGCTGTCGAATTTAGAAGCAATCGCCGCCTGCCACAATGCTTGGCGTACGGCATTGACCTGTGTTCCCCTGCTGTCGCCGTTTGCTTTGTCGTCCAAACCTGTACGCTCGGCAAAGCGTGTGGCATTACTGGTCATATTGATTAAGCCTTCGTCTTCCATCCCGATAACTTGGGCGGCCACGGGATGGTTAAGCGCGAATTGAGCCATTTTACTGCGGCGGCTTTGATCTTCCTGATACGATTGGCAACCGGACAATACCAGCATGCCGAAAACGGCGCATTGAATGTGTTTTTTAATATGTTTCATGATGTAACTATCGATATTATTGTGTGAGTTCAACTTCTTTGTTTAACATAGAAACGCCCGTAAGCGCAAAATAATTTCCATACGGCCAAATCAGCGCATGAATGGCTATTTTATAATAAAAATAAGGCCGTCTGAAAACTTTCAGACGGCCTGAGTATTTTTAACCCAGTAAGCTGCGAATCTGCGGCCAATAAAACAGGCAGGCTATCGAGCAAATAGCAATACTGATACCGGCTGCATTAATGCTGCTGATTTTTTCCTTAAATATTGCCGCACCGATCAGCGTACCCAAAACAATCACGCCAATATTCATACCGGCAAAGACCAAGGTTGGATTATCCTTCATGATTTGGTGTGCCGAGATGTAGGTAACAATATTCAAAAAGTTCAGACAGCCCAAAATCATACCGCCCACTATGCCCTCTTTGGTCCATTTGCTTCCTTTGGCAAACAGGTAGCCAAACATCAAGATACCGGCCAAACAAAACGCCACCAGCAAATTACCGGCAAAAGCGGTACCGCTTTTCGCCACTTGTTTGAACAAAATATCGATGACGCCGTAGCCGCACCAGACGCTCAAAAGCAGCATTACTTGCGTGCTGAAGCCGCCGGATTTCTTGCCGCCATCGCTTTTCCAAAGCAAGAAAAACAGTGCCGTAAATGCCAATACCAAACCGATCAGACGGCCTTCGGTCAACTGCTCATGGAAAAGCGTGAATGAAGCGACAATCGGCAGAAACAGCGATAAGCGTTGTGCCGCGTCCGATTTGACGATACCTGCCGCATCTACGGATTTGCCCATAATGACAAACACGCTTGGCAGCAATATGCCCAAGGCCGCAAAAAGCCACCACGTCGGTAAAAATACCTGCGGATTGCTCAAATCGGGTTTTAACACCAGCATGGTCAAAGTGACGGCAACGATATAATTCACCGCCACCGCCTGCTCGATATTGATTTTTTGCTTGCGCGCCACTTTCAGCAAGACAGACACCAACACGCTGCAAACGATACTTGCCAATAAATATGCCATGCTTTAAAACCATCCTTGATTGGAAACAGGCTTATCTTCATTCAGTTTAATCAGTCCGACGACTACACGGTAAATAAACCAAATGGCAGTTACCAATAAAATCAGCCAACCAATTAAGATCAGTGTAGTAAAAGTTCCCAAAACCGTACCCACTAAAGACACCCAAAATGTCTTAATCAAATAATCGATATGACTGGCGTAAATACTGCCTTGAGCCTCATCGCGTTTAACATACGCCATAATCACACCGACAACGGGGGTAAACAAAATCAATAAGCCCACAGCATATGTAACATAAGCAATAAAAACATAGTTTTTTACGTCAGAGCTGGGCGTGTTGACCACATTTGTCGCCGTATTATTGAAGCTGTTGTCTTTGGCTTCCTGACGCTCGTACTGCATAGCCGCATCATAAGCCAAACGTTTTTCCGGATGAGACAATACTTCAAACGCCTGTCCGATGGCTTTGAAACGCTCCGCATCTTTCTGAATATCCGGATTGGCCACCAATTTGCCGTAAGCTTCGCGGATAACGTTGATATCCGCATCCTGAGATACACCCAAGATTTCGTATAAATTCACTTGTTCCATCTGTATTCCCCTCCTTTACGCGTCCACTGCAACATGAACATCTTGCGGATTAAGCGTCCGCAGGTTTTCAGGCTTCATGCCTACGATAAACCCACGTTTGCCGCCATTGATAAAAATCTCGTCCAAAGCCCAAATACTTTCTTCCACATAAACCGGCAACGCAGTTTTCATACCGAACGGCGACGTCCCGCCGACCAAATATCCTGTCCATTTCGCCGCCTGATCTGCCGTTGCCGGTTCGATGTGTTTCAAACCCAGTTCGCGCGCCAGATTGCGGGTGGAAATATGTTTGTCACCGTGCATTAAAACAACCAAACCTTTTTTATGCTCATCCTGCAAAACAATCGTTTTGATGACCTGATGCTCGGGCTTGCCCGTACATTCGGCAAAACGCGCCGTACCACCATGTTCTTCATATGCGTAAACATAAGGGACAAAATCGATTTTCTTACTGCGTAAAAAGCGTACTGCCTGCGTAACCGGATATTCTGCTTTACTCATGGGTTGTTTTCCGCCATCCTTTTCAGACAGCCCCTCTTAAATGTGGAACGTAAACAGTCGCAATGTTACCATACCTTCTTTTTGAAATCAGGAGACAACATGGACATCCGCTATCTTGGCACAAGCAAACGCTATTCGGAAGCCGTCGTGGCCAACGGCTTGGTTTTCCTCTCCGGCATGGTTCCCGAAAATCCTGAAGCCGATGCCAAAGCGCAAACTGAAAATGT
>NZ_JBQCVF010000053.1:0-13172 GCF_051962515.1 Neisseria sp. P0009.S007
GAAACCCGCCGTACTGTATTGATTGAAGACGGTATTTTGGTCGGCTATATGCAGGACGAAACCAACGCCCGCCTGATGGGTATGCAATCGACCGGCAACGGCCGCCGCGAAAGTTACGCTTCCGCTCCTATGCCGCGCATGACCAATACCTTTATGGAAAACGGCGGCTATGAGCCGGAAGAAATCATCGCGTCCATCGACAAGGGCATTTACGCCGTCAACTTTGGCGGCGGACAAGTGGACATTACCAGCGGCAAGTTCGTGTTCAGCGCATCCGAAGCGTGGTGGGTGGAAGGCGGCAAACTGCAATATCCTGTCAAAGGCGCGACCATCATCGGCAACGGTCCCGAAGTGCTGAAACACGTTTCCATGATAGGCAACGACACTGCGCTCGACAGCGGCATCGGTGTCTGCGGCAAAGAAGGGCAGATCGTTCCTGTCGGCGTCGGACAACCGACACTGAGGATTGATGCCGGACTGACCGTCGGCGGTAGCGAAATTTAAACGGCAGGCCGTCTGAAAGGTTTTCAGACGGCCTTTTGCATTAGGATAAAACCATGCAGGAACAGAATCGGAAATCAAGTTTTCCCATAGTGATGTTGCTGGTGTCGGTTGCACTGTGGATAGCATCTTTGTCCAATGTTGCATTTTATTTGGGCAATCATGAAAGCATGAAGGGTTTGACCGTTTTGATTTTGGGGTCGATATTTGCTTCTTTGGATATCAGATATTGTGCGGCCTATGCGAATTATGTTTGGTTGGCGGCCATTGTGTTGCTGGTGTTGCGGAAGAAGGTTGTGCCTGTCCATACGGCACTTTGGGGCTTGGCGCTGGTGGCTTTCAGTGTGAAAGCCGTACACGTCGATGAAGCAGGGAATACATCGGATATTGTGCGCTACGGCGCGGGATTTTATTTGTGGTATGCCGCATTTGCGGTTGCCACCATCGGCACGTTTGCCGGAAAGATTAAGGAAAGAAAAGCCACAACGCTGGCAGATGGGACGAGAAATGACGCTTGATGAATGGTTGCGCCAATCGGCACTGCCCAAAAATGAAGCGCGGATGTTGTTGCAATATGCGCTGGGTTACACGCGTGCGCAGTTGGTTACACGCGGTACGGACGATTTGGCGGAATCTGACCTGCAAATCTTGGAGGCTTTGGCGCAACGCCGTCTGAAAGGCGAGCCGATGGCCTATCTGTTGGGCGAGCGCGAGTTCTACGGACGACGCTTTACCGTCAATCCCCATGTGCTGATTCCACGCCATGAAACTGAGCATTTGGTGGAAGCCGTGCTCAAACGCTTGCCGTCGCAAGGCCGTGTGTGGGACTTGGGGACGGGAAGCGGCGCCATTGCCGTAACCATCGCGCTTGAACGCGGTGATGCCGATGTTCGTGCATCCGACATCAGCGTCGGTGCTTTGGATACTGCCCGTCAAAATGCGGCCGAATTGGGCGCAAAAGTGGAGTTTGCGCAGGGTTCGTGGTTTGATACCGACAAGCCGTCTGAAGGCCGATACGATGTGATTGTTTCCAATCCGCCGTATATCGAGGATGGCGATGAACATTTATCGCAAGGTGATTTGAGGTTTGAACCGCAAAATGCGCTGACCGACTTTTCAGATGGCCTCAGCCATATCCGCCACATTACCCAAGAAGCCCCTAAATACCTGAAAGCCAACGGCTGGCTGCTGTTTGAACACGGCTATGACCAAGGCAAAGCAGTGCGGAACATTATGCTGGAGAACGGTTTTGCAGAAGTGGCAACCGAACAGGATTTGGCTGGATTGGATAGGGTAACGCTGGGGCGTTTGCCTGCTTAATGGGCATGGTTTGTCGAAATATAAAAAAGGGCGTGTCGATCACGCCCTTTTGGTTTTTTGGTTTAGCTGTTCAGACGGCCTGGTTTAACGCCAAGCAGCGACGAACTCCGCCCAGTGTTGTTTTTCTTCGGCTTGTGCGGCCAGATAATGTTTGATGCGTTTGATTTCGACTTCGTATTCGTCGGCATCGAGCGCGCCGCTCATCATGCGAAAGCGCATGTACATCAGGTAGGTATTGGCGGCATCGGTTTCGCAATAGTCGCGGATGTCTTTCAGACGGCCTGCATGATAGGCGTCCCAAACCTTGCTGCCGTCCATGCCCAATTTGCCGGGGAAGCCGCAGAGTTTGGCCATGTCGTCCAAAGGTACGCTGGCACGCGGTTGGTAGAGGGCGAGCAAATCCATCAGGTCGCAATGGCGGGTGTGGTAGCGGCTGATGTAGTTGTTCCACTTAAAGTCGCGACTGTCGCCAAAGTCGCCGTCGCCCATGTCCCAATAACGGGCGGCGCTGATGCCGTGTATCAGGGCGCGGTAGTGGAGGACGGGCAGGTCGAAACCGCCGCCGTTCCAGCTGACGAGTTGCGGCGTATAGTTTTCGATGACCTCGAAGAACTTGGCAATCATGACTTCTTCGCTGTCTTCGGGATCGCCGATGGTGCTGACGCGGATTTTGTCTTGCCCCCAGCGCATACAGCAGGAGATGGCAACGACTTGGTGCAGATGGTGTTGCATAAAGTCGCTGCCGGTTTTGGCACGGCGTTGCTGTTGGGCAAACAGGACGACCTCATTGTCGGGCAAATCGGCAGGCAAATCGTAAAGCTGGCGGATGCCGTTTACGTCGGGAATGGTTTCGATGTCGAAGGCGAGTATCGGAGTCATGGCGTGATCGGGTTGGATAAGGGATGATGTCATTGTGGCATGACGGCGCAGATAAAAAAAGAGGCAATCCCCCACAGGATTGCCCCAATACCTCAAATCAGAGATTTACGCTTCACAAACAATACAGGCTTTCACCTGCGGCTTTACAGATGCAGCTCAACTCTGCATCGGTAAACTTTCATTTCGGGCATTGCACCGAAATCCTCTAAAATACCGCAATTTCTTGCAATATCAGAAAACTGCTTACAAAAGTATCTAAAACCAGCGAGGCCGTCTGAACGTTTTGTAATTTGATGTAGTGAAATTTACGCGAATTTTTACAGTTTGCCAAGTATTTTTTTCTGAAGGCTTGTTTTAGTATAAATTTCAGTTATTGTCATATTTTTGCAATTATATTTCATAATTGTTTTAAATTTAGATATTTATTTTGTTTTTTTAAATTTTAATTTAATTTTATTTCATATTTTGAATGATTAAAATGTATTTTTTTAGATGGACTGTTTTTTAATATATTGTTTTTAAAAGAAATTAAATTTAATATGTAAATGAAAAAAGTGTATTGGGACTGATGTTTTTCATTTGAGAAAAAATATAGGGTTGTTTGAAAGTTTCAATCACGATGAAAAAAGTTGTTTTTAAAGCATTTAAAGCGGAATATTATTTGATTGTTTAAAATCAAACATAAGTTTCGGTTTGATTCAATTAAAATGAAAAAGCGGCGAAAGAAGGATTTTGCCGCTTTTTGCATATTCAAATTGTAATTCAATGTAGTCAATAAAAGCTGCTTTCGCCTTCGGGACGGGTTTTGAAGCGTTTGTGCAGCCAGAAATATTGTTCGGGATGCTCGCGTACCCGCTCTTCGATGAAGTCGTTCATGCGCTGGGTATCGGCTTCGACATTTTCGGTCGGGAAATTGTCCCAAGCCGGATAGAAGCGCAGGGTTACGGTATTGTCAGCTTCGCGTGTGGGAATGGCGGGAATGATTTTGGCTTTGGTCATACCGGCGATGCGGCTGAGGCCGGTAATCGTGGCCGTCTGAATGCCGAAGAAATTGACGAAAATGGAATCGTTGCGGCCGAAGTCTTGGTCGGGCAGATAAAGAAAGGGCGCATCGCTTTTGCGCAGGTGTTTGATGATGGCGCGCAGGCCTTCTGTGCGGCCGATCAGGAAAACATTGTTGTAGCGGTGGCGGCCTTTCAGGATTTGCTCGTCCAGGGCTTTGTTTTTTTGGTGCGAATACATGCTGGTCAGCGGCACATCCTGATTGAGCGTGTAAACCGCCATTTCAAATGCGGTAAAGTGCGGATAGAGGATGATGACTTTTTCGCCGGCGGCGAGGGCTTCGTCAAGATGGTGTTTGTCTTGATAGCGTACCAACGAGCGCAGCTTATCCGCAGGCGCGTACCAGTAGAGGCCGTATTCGAGCATCAGCTTCGCCATGTGTTGGAAATGGCGTTTGAGCAGGGCAGTGCGCTGGCTGTCGTTTAGCTCGGGAAAGCATTTTTTGAGGTTTACCTCGCCGACTTTGCGGCGTGGTTTGACTGCGTAATAGGCGAGAATACCGATCGCGTCGGCAATCTTGTGCAACACGCAAAAAGGCAGCAGGCGGATGAGATAGAGAAAAAGGAAGGCGGCTTTCATGAAGGCTCGCTGTATGTGGGCAAAGGGCTATTATAACCGAAAGGCCGTCTGAAAACGGGCTGGAACATATTTCAGACGGCCTGAATGTCGGCCTACCATTGAAAACGGCCGCGCTTGACCTGCAAGCCGTCGGGGTTGAGTTGCGAAGCCAATCCGTGATTGCGCAGGGCGTGGGTGAGGGCGACGGCGAGTCCGTCGGCGGCATCGGCTTGCGGTGTACCTGAAAGTGCAAGCATTTGGACCACCATATGCTGCACCTGCTCTTTGGCGGCCTTACCCTTGCCAACCACCGCCTGCTTGACCTGAAGCGCGGTGTATTCAAACACGGGCAAATCGTGCATGACCAAAGCGGCAATCGCGGCACCGCGCGCCTGACCGAGCATTAACGTCGCGGCTGGGTTGACGTTGACGAACACTTGTTCGATGGCTGCCTGATGCGGCTGATAGTGGCGGATGATTTCATCGATATGGCGGACAATCACGGCGATGCGTTCGGAAAGCGACGCGCCGGTCGGCGTTTTGATACAGCCGGAAGCAACATAATGATGTTCGCGGCCGTGGACATCAATAACGCCGAAGCCGGTTACGCGACTGCCGGGGTCGATGCCGAGAATGCGTGTAGGTTGGAACTGGGACATAGTGCGTGTTTAAAGTAATCGGTGTTTCAGGGCAGGCAGGCGCGTGCGCACGCTTTGCAGTCGCGCGGTATCCAAATCGGCACAAATTACGCCTTCGCCTTCCGACAACGTCGCCAACACATCGCCCCAAGGGTCGATAATCATACTGTGGCCGAATGTGCGGCGGCCGCTTTCATGCAGTCCACCTTGTGCCGACGCGATGACGTAGCATTGGTTTTCCACTGCGCGGGCGCGCAGCAGCAATTCCCAATGCGCCTTGCCGGTCGTGTAGGTAAACGCGGCCGGCAACAGCAAAACATCAAACGGCTGCTGGGCGCGGAAAAACTCAGGAAAGCGCAAATCGTAGCAGACGCCGGCCGCCAGCGGAACATCGTCCACGCTCAATTTCGGCACATCGCTGCCTGCCAGTATCGTATCGGCTTCGGCGTAGCGTTCGCCCAAACCGGAAAAGCCGAAAAGGTGCATTTTGTGGTAAAGCCCGACTCGGTTGCCGTCGCGGTCATACACCAGCATCGTGTTCATCACCTTGCCCGCGTCTGGGCTTTGCAGCGGAACCGTACCGCCAAACAACACCACGCCGCATTCCCTTGCCGTTTCGCTTAAGGCCGTCTGAAAACGGGTGTCGCAGGTTTCGCCGACGCGTCCATCGTCCAAAGGCTCGGCAAATGCCAGCTTGTCCGTATCGTTTTTGCCCATCAGCGGCCAATATTCGGGCAGCAACACCCAATCCGCCCCTTGTTCGGCCGCCTCGCGGACAAGGCGTTTCATCGTGGCAATATTGGTTTCGGGGTTGGTGGACGACACCATTTGCACCGCGGCAGCGCGTAAAGAGTGCATCATCAAAACTCCTGTCAGATTTTGCAAGAATTGTAACTTGTTTACGCACAAGGCCGATACAATCGCCTCACAATTCCTCTCCAAAAAAGGATAAACCATGAACTTGAAACTTCTCCTCACTGCCGCACTTTCCACCGCCGCACTGGCCGCACATGCCGACGTACAGCTTTACGGCAGCATCAAAAGCGGCATCGAAACCTCGCAAACCCGTTTTGGCGGCCAAACATACAGCCGAACTGCCGTTGCCGACCAAGGCAGCCACATCGGTTTACGCGGCTCGCATCCGATTGGCGGCGGAACGAATTTTATTTGGGAAGTCGAACAAGACACACCGGTCGGCAAAAGCGGCTCCATCCGCCAAGACTGGCGCGAACGCCGAGATAATTTTGGCCGTTAAAGGAAAGATTGGATAGTAAAGGCCGTCTGAAAGATTTTCAGACGGCCTGTTTTTTATAGTGAGGTCGATTGATTTAAAGAATACACGTAAAAGGCGGTAATCAATAATATCTTAATATTTTCAAAATTTAACAATTTTATATAACTTATTGATTATTTATAAAATTAATAAAATATTGGGTAGCTGATTAAAAAATCAGCATTGGCATTGCTTGCAAATTAAAAAATTATCAAGTAAGGTTAAATGCAAGCGGTTTTATCAGTGAATTAAATATTAATCAATAAGATAGGATTATATAACTATGAATGAAGATATTATCAAAGGAAAATGGGAGCAACTTAAAGGTAAAGCCAAAGAAAAATGGGGCGAGCTGACAAACGACGATTTGGACATCATCGAAGGCAAGCGCGATCAGTTGGCTGGTAAAATCCAAGAGCGTTACGGTCGCACTAAAGATGAAGCTGAAAAAGAAATTGATGATTGGTTGAACAGCTAAGACCGTTGAATTTCATAATAAACGGTCGTATCCCCCTCGACCGTTTTATATTAAACCGAAAGGAAAAAATCATGCTTCATTATTCGATCGTTTTCTTTATAATCGCTATTATTGCAGCTGTATTAGGTTTCGGTGGTATTGCAGGTAGTGCGGCAGGCATAGCCAAAATTTTATTTGCCGGTTTCTTGATCTTGTCGGTGATATCACTGATTTTTGGCAGGAAGAAATAATACCTGTAAACCAATAAGGTTGTATCAAGCCACCATTCCGTCAAATAGGCCGTCTGAACAATCAGGATAACTGGTTTTCAGACGGCCTTTGTTCTTATAATAGCGGTTTATTGTTTCCACACACACCTAGCAACGGAGTTTCCATGCAGTTTTCAGCATTCGGTGAAAAATTCACACAACACAGCGGTATTTTGCAGTTGATGGACGATTTGGGCGATGCGCTCAAAAGTGACAAGCCCGTCAACATGCTTGGCGGCGGCAATCCGGCGAAGATTGCTGAAGTCAATGCGGTGTTCGCCGATGTGTTTTCTAAACTGGCGGCGGAACACGCTGTTGAGAATATCGGCAATTATTCCAATCCGCAGGGCGATGCGGCGCTGATTGCGGCTTTGACTGAGTTTCTCAACCGCGAATACGGCTGGAACCTGACGGCGGACAATATCGCGCTGACCAATGGTTCGCAAAACGCGTTTTTCTATTTGTTCAACCTGTTTGGCGGCAAATTCAATCTTTCAGACGGCCAAACGGCTGAGAAAGCCATTTTGTTGCCGCTTGCGCCTGAATATATCGGTTATGCCGACGTGCATGTCGAAGGGCAGCATTTTATTTCGGTGAAGCCGAAAATCGAAAATGTCGAACACGAAGGCGAAGCAGGCTTTTTCAAATACCGCGTGGACTTTGACGCGCTGGAGAGCCTGCCTGAATTGAAAGAGGGCAAAATTGGTGCGATTTGCTGTTCGCGCCCGACCAACCCGACCGGCAATGTGTTGACCGACGGAGAGATGGCGCGTTTGGACGCTTTGGCGCAGGAGCATGGGATTCCGCTGATTATCGACAACGCTTACGGAATGCCGTTCCCGAATATTACTTACAGTGATGTGACGCTCAACTGGCACGAAAACATCATCCTCTGCTTCAGCCTTTCTAAAATCGGCCTGCCCGGCGTGCGTACCGGCATTATTGTCGCTGCGCCGGAAGTGGTCAAAGCCGTCAGCAGTTTGAATGCGATTGTGAACCTGTCGCCTACGCGTTTCGGCGCGGCGATTGCGGCTCCGCTGTTAAACGACGGCCGTCTGAAACAGCTGGCCGACCAAGTGATTCAGCCGTTTTACCGTCGGCAGGCGCAAACGGCGGTTTCCCTGCTCAAACGCGAATTGGGCGCGTATCCGTTGAAAATCCACAAGCCTGAAGGTGCGATTTTCTTGTGGCTTTGGTTTGAAAACCTGCCTGTTTCGTCGCAAACCTTGTACGAAATGCTTAAAGCCGAAGGCACGCTGATTATTCCGGGCGAGCATTTCTTCGTCGGCATCGACACGCAGGATTACCCGCACGCCCGCGAGTGCATCCGCATGAGCATTGCGCAGGACGCGGAAACGCTGGAAAAAGGCATTGCCGCGATCGGTCGCGTGGTGCGCGGTTTGTATGATAAAAAATAAATGCTTTGAATAGGCAAAGGCCGTCTGAAACGTGGGTAATCAGGTTTCAGACGGCCTTTTTGTCGGATTTAGATATGGTGGATAACCAGTTTTTTGCCTTCGTAATCGAGGACGTTGACGTCCATATCGAATAAGGTTTTGATGTTTTCGGCGGTGAAAATATCGTTGGGCTTGCCCTGCATGGCGACTTGGCCGTTTTTCATGGCGACGACGTAATCGGCGTAGGCGGCGGCCTGGTTGATGTCGTGTAGGACGACGACGGTGGTGCGTTTGTGTTCGTCGGTCAGTCGGCGCAGGATTTGCATGAGGGAGCGGGCATGATACATGTCGAGGTTGTTCAGCGGTTCGTCCAGCAAAACGTAGTCGGTGCGCTGGCAGAACACCATGGCAATCATGGCGCGTTGGCGTTGGCCGCCGGAAAGCTCGGTCAGGTAGCGGTCGGCAAAGTCTTGCAGGTGGAACTCGGTGAGCGCTTCTTCGACGATGGTTTTATCCGTTTCAGACGGCCTGCCTTGGTGGTAGGGATAGCGGCCGAACATGAGCAGGTCGCGCACGGTAATGCGGCTCATGATGCTGTTTTCTTGGGTGAGGATGGAAAGCGTGCGGGCGAGTTCGGCGGTGGGGGTGGTTTTGATGTCTTTGCCTGCGTAGCTGATGTCGCCGCGTACCAAGGGCTGCAGGCGCGCCATAAAAGAGAGGAGGGTGGACTTGCCTGCGCCGTTCGGGCCGATCAGCGCGGTAATGCCGCCTTCGGGGATGTCGAGGCTGACGTCGTTGAGGATGGGGTTGCTGCCGATGGTGTGGCTGACGTTGCGGATGGTAATCATAGGCGGGTCCGAAAATGGGAAATTGGGGTTTCAGATGGCCTTGAGTTTTAAGGCCGTCTGAAACTTATTGATTATGACGTTTTAGATTTCGCTGACGGTGACAAATTCGGGATTGTCGGCTTGGTCGATCAGGAAGGCGCGGACGCGTTCTTGCCAAAGCTCGCCGAATTGTTTGAGTTCGTCGGTACTTGCGCTGCCGCTGACGGCTTTGGGCATGATGTCGCGCATTTGCGGCGCAAAGGGTTGGAGCGCGGCGTTGAGGCTGACGGCAACGGTTTTGCCGGTATCGCGGCGGCGGAGCGCGAGTGTGCCGTTGATTTCGCCTGCACCAAAGGACAAGAGGTGGCGGCGGGCAAAGCGTCCGGCTGGGCCTACGCCGCCAAAGCCGGTTTCGGGTGCCGCGCCGGTAAGGAGTTGGACGACGGAAGCGGTTACGCCGGTCGTGCCTTCGTCACGCTCGCCCTGCATAAAGGCTTCGATGTCGCCGCGTTGCGGCAGCTCTTCGCCGTAAAGGGCTTTCAGGCCTTTGACCACCATCAGGTAGGCACCGGCGACGGTCGGGCAGGAGTGGCCGCACAGGCGCACGGCATCGGCGTAGCGGTAAGTGAGGATGCCGTTTTCGGCCGCGCCGAGGAAGTCGGCCAATGCGTCTTGGACGGTAATGGTCGGGGCGTCATCGAAGAATGAAGGGAGGCGTTCTTGTGTCATGAGGGTTATCCTTTATGGGTTTGCTTAGGCCGCCTGAAGGTTTCAGACGGCCTGAAACCTTTGCGGCATACTGTTTGCTGCGCTTTGAGCGGCATTTGCATTCAGTATTGCGGCAAAGGTTTCGGACTGAAACTGCGGTGTTATTTTAGGAGTATTTTTTTGTCCTGTATAAATTTTTCCGCCAGTTTTGTCGCGCCGTGGGTGTTGAGGTGGTTGGTGTCGAAATATATCGGCAGGCCGTCTATGGTTTTGTCTGCCGGAATAGGCTCCATGATGTTGACCCAATGCACGGCAGGCCGCTGTTTGACTATGTTTTCTATGGTTTTTTCCGCTTCGGCGGAGCGGGCAATTTCCGCTTTTTTATGCTCGGAAACGTATTGCATATCGATGCCGAGACGCTGTTTCAGGTAGTAATGGCGCAGGGGCAGTTGCGCGTTCATCGGCGTGTCGGCAAAGACGTAAACCTGCTTGCTCTGTTGGATCAGGGTATCGAGCATTTTGCCGAAATGCTCCGTAAAACCGGGCTTGTCGGTATGCAGGAACCAACGTTGCGAGATAAAGACCACCGGATAGTTTTCGACCTTTTGTGCAATAAAGCGGTTGTAAGGGTTGCAACGGTTGGCACGGCGGTCGCTTTGCGGCAACATAAAACCGAAGGCAACGCCGCAGCTGTTGGACGAGATAATGTCGGCGGCAAAGCTTTCCTGTTTACCCACCATATCGATAAAGGGCGTCAGGTGGGCGGCGTGGGAGTCGCCCATCAGCAGGACTTTGCTGCTTTGGTTTTCTGCGCCGACCGCGCAGTCGGTTTTAGTCAAGGTATCCGCGCAGATTTTACTTTCGTCAACCGTATATAGGTTTGTCTCGTATGCGGCCGGTTTGGCAGTCAGCAGGTAGCCGGCGGCAGGAATCAGCAGGGCGAAATAGGCGGCGATGACCCTGATGAATTTCTTGGTGGTGAAATTCTTTATCCGTCGCGCCGGTGTTTCGACGAAGTAATAGGACAAAACAGACAAGCCGGACATCAGCACCACTGCCAATACAATCGCGGACATCGGCAAAGCGTTGTCCATGTAAACATAGCGCATGACGGCCAAGACCACCCAATGCCAGAGATACAGTGAATAGGAAATCAAACCGATAAACACAACGGGCTTGAGGCTCAACAGTTTGGCGGTATTGAAGCCACTTTGCGTTTGCAGGGTTTTGCCTGAGTAAATCAAGCCGCCAACCGCCGTACAGCACAGCAATCGTTCGATATTGCCTTCGCCGGGCAACACGCCGTAAGGAAGCAGTAGCATGGCGGCAATAACCGCCATCATCGCCCAGCCGACCAGAGGCGTGCTGAAACGGTCGTTGGTTTGGGAGGGCGGAATAAAGGCAAAAAGTGCGCCGATCAGCAGCTCATATGCGCGCACATAAGGCAGGAAATAAGGATCCATGCCGAAGGTGGGCAAAAAGACGGACAACAGGCTCAATACAATCAGCAAAAGGATGAATTGGCGGATGTTGCGCCCTTTGCTGAATCGGAAAAAAGCAGTCAGCAAAACTGGAAAAACAAAGTAAAACTGCTCTTCCAGCGATAAAGACCAAATGTGTTGCAAAGGTTTTTCCGCCGCGTCGGCATCAAAATAACCGCCGCGCCGTGCAAAAAACAGGTTAGCCGAAAACAGCAACGCAAACACTGCGGATTTGACGTATTGGCGCAGGTCAAACGACAAGAAAAAGATTGCGGCGGCCAAGCTTGTACACAGCAATACGCAGGAAAAAACAGGCAAAATGCGCTTCGCGCGGCGTTTGTAAAACTCTAAAAACGAAAAACTGCCGTTTTGCATTTCGCGGCTGATGATGGTGGTGATCAGGTAGCCGGACAGGACGAAAAACATATCCACGCCGAGAAAGCCGCCGGGCAGCCAAGCGGCATCAATGTGGAAAATAATGACAGCCAAGACTGCCAACGCCCGGATGCCGTCCAAGTCGGGACGGTATTTTAATGTCGTGCTCATTTTTTGTAATTCTAGTAAATCCAGTAATGTTTACTATGAGTACATGTCAGAAATTTAGTTTCATTTCAAGTACTAAATATTTTTTAAACATGGATTTCAGACGGCCTGAGTTTATTTTTGCGAGCGTTTGGGCTCGTTTAATTTATTTCTTTTTCAACACCAAATATAAAAATACCAATCCGCCTGCAAATTCGACGACCACGCTCAATACGGCCTGCATACCGAGGAAGTGCTCGAAGATAGTTTGCCCGCCGACCAACAGGATGCCGCCGACACAAAAAGTCATGGGTAGGCGGACGGAATGTTTCACCGACGGAGAAAAATGGTTGGCCAGCGCGGCAACCAGCAGGCCGAAAAAGCTTACCGGGCCGACAACGGCGGTCGCAGTTGCAACCAGTGCGGCGATCCACAACAGCAGCCATAAGGTATTGCGCGTGTAGTTGATGCCCAAATTAATGGCCTGATTGCGGCCGAGCAGGTAAA
Organism: Neisseria sp. P0009.S007; assembly: GCF_051962515.1. Taxonomy (NCBI): domain Bacteria; kingdom Pseudomonadati; phylum Pseudomonadota; class Betaproteobacteria; order Neisseriales; family Neisseriaceae; genus Neisseria; species Neisseria sp. P0009.S007. The sequence continues at coordinate 12,400 of NZ_JBQCVF010000053.1, forward strand.
CATCGAGGCGGTGGCGTTCGCGCCAGATTACGGCGGCGCTGATGAGCAACACGATTGCGCCGATACCCAACAATTCCGAGTGGACGGTATTGAAGGTGGCAAACATATTCGCCTGCGCGGCGGTAAATTCTTCGGGGTCAATCATGCGCGAAAGCAGCGATGACAGGCTGCGGAACAAAATCCCGAAAATCACGCCGATTAAAATCATGCGCGACAAATCGCGTCCGCCCTGTTTGATGAGTATGTAGAACAGCAGCAGCGAGCCGCCCATCATGACGACCAGTTCAAAGCCGAATTTGCCCGTCAACGGCAGGGAAGCATAGCCCACGCCGCCGAGCGTAAATACCAGCAAGGTCTGCAAAAACACATACAGCGAATCGAAACCCAAAATCGAAGGGGTCAGAATCGGATTGTTGGTCAGCGTTTGGAAGAGTTGAGTGGACACGCCGACTGCATAGGCAACCATCAGCAGTGCGGCAAGCTTGGTCAGGCGCAGATGCAAGACAAAGTCCCAATCGCCTTTGACGTTGAGCGTCATAAACAGAACGCAGGAAACCAGCAACAGCGCAAAGGCGACCCACAACGGACGGCTGCTTCCTGCCATAAAACCGATATTTTTTTCAGACGGCATGAGCAGGTTTCCTTAATAAAAGCCACAAAAACAAAGCCGTCCCCATTACGCCAAAAACCGTAGAGACCGGAATTTCAAACGGAAACACAATCACGCGTCCGACAATATCGCACAGCAACACCAAAGACGCGCCCAGCAAGGC
>NZ_JBQCVF010000054.1:0-13006 GCF_051962515.1 Neisseria sp. P0009.S007
TTGTGCGGGCCGAGAACGGGTACGTCGCAGGTTTTCAAAAGTTCAACCACGCCGCCTGCGTGGTCAAGATGGCCGTGAGTCAGCCAAATGGCGGTCAGCTTGAGGCCTTTGTTGTGGACTTGTTGCAATAAATAGGGTACGTCGCCGCCGACATCGGTCAAAACGGCTTCTTTTGTTTCGTCATCCCAAATCAGCGTGCAGTTTTGACGGAAGGGGGTAACGGCGTTGATTTCAAATTGGAGTGCCATGGGTGTTCCTAGGAAATACTTATTTAATGTTGTTTGCGTTTAAGACGGCCTTTGGTCTATTTCTATTAGAATTTAGGCAATGAGCAACCTTCGTTAGCAACGATTTTGCATTCAGGAAGTCCTGATGCTCGACATTTTTGTAGCGCTTTAGCTTCAGCTTTACCTAATTCTGTTACTACTGAGAAAAGCTTCCATTTCTTGCCTAATTTACCTTGTGCAACGGCAATGCAGCCATTTCGCCCCCAAACTTCTATTTTACATGGCGCATTACTTCCTCCTCGTTCACAGGTTTTAATGGCTTCTCTTTCTGCTTCCTCACGAGAATTCATATCAAGTGCACCACCTGCAATGCCAGTTTTAGGATTAAATGCCCAAGCTCCGTGTTTTGAAGGAACATTGATGTTGATAATTTCCGTAGGTTGTCTTTGTTGGCGGTAACCAGACGAGCCACAATTGGGGTTGTAGCCGTATTGGCATAAGCTAGGGTCATTTTGCAACGCGCCTCTGGTTGCATCATAAGTAGGGTTGGCAACGCAGACATTAAGGCTTGTCAGTCCCAATACCACAAAAAGCAATTTTTTCATTTCAAGTCCAATCTGTTAGTTATCTAAATCTTTGTCAGTTGACGCACGCCGTCATTTATAAGGTTTCCAATACATCGGGCAATTCAGCCAAGCTGTTGAGCATAGCAACATGGGGCAGGGAGGAAAGTTGTTTGGCAGTGTGCGCGCCGGTGGTGACTGCGATGGCGCGGATTTTGGCGTTGGCGGCCATTTCTAGGTCGTGGGTGGTGTCGCCGACGACGACGGCCTCTTCCGGTTCAACACCCAGTTGGTCGCAGAGAGCGAGTACCATGTCGGGCGCGGGTTTGGACGGATATTCGCTAGCGCAGGCGGTTTCCAGCCAAAAGGTTTGGGTATCGGTTTGTGCAATGGCTTTATCCAAGCCGCTCCGCCCTTTGCCGGTCGCTACTGCAAGCCAATAGTCTTGTTGCTTCAAGCGTTGCAGGCAGGGCAGGGCTTCGGGGAACAGGGTCATGTTGCGGTTGTTGGGATTGAGATAGTGCGCGGCATAGGTCTCAATCAGGGTTTCCTGAACGTGTTCGCTGACGTTGTGGGTAAGGCGGCGAATGATGCCGGAGAGGCTGTATCCGATGAGCGGGCGGATTTGGTCAGCTTCGGGAACGGGCAGACCGCAATCGGCAAAGCTTTGCTGAAAGGTGTGGATGATGGGGTTGGTGGTGTCGGCAAGCGTGCCGTCCCAGTCGAAAATGATGAGTTTGGGTTTCATGGGTTTCCTTTCAGACGGCCTTTTCCTGATTTTCCAACATTAAAACAAATTGCGCCAATTCTTGCGGCAGGGGGGCTTTCAGGATCAGTTTTTCGCCGGTCAGCGGATGGGAGAGGTACAACTCGGAAGCGTGCAGGAACATTCTTTTCAAACCGAGTTTCTGCAGGCGTTTGTTGGCCTGATAGTCGCCGTAGCGTTCGTCGCCGGCAATGGGGCAGTCTTGCGATTGCAGGTGGACGCGGATTTGGTGGGTGCGGCCGGTTTTCAGGGTAGCTTCGACAAAGGTCAGGTCGGATAGGCCGACTTGGTGCAAAAGGCCGTCTGAAAAACGGTTTAACACGCGGAAGATGGTGTGGGCGGATTGGCCGTCTTCGCTGACGCGCACCATTTTTTCGCCTTGTGCGCCGGTGTGTTTGAACAGGGGGAGCTTGACGTGGAAGCGGTCGTTCGGCAGCTTGCCGACACCCAGCGCGAGATAGATTTTTTTCGGATGGTCGTTGCGGATGGCTTCGTGCAGCTTCACCAAGGCGCTGCGTTTTTTGGCAATCATCAAGAGGCCGCTGGTGTCTTTGTCGAGGCGGTGGACGAGTTCGAGATAACGCGCTTCGGGACGGGCGCGGCGGATTTGTTCGATGACGCCGAAACTCACGCCGCTGCCGCCGTGGACGGCAACGCCGGACGGTTTGTTGATGACCAAAAGCGCATCGTCTTCATAAACGATGTCAAACTCGCGTGCTGGCGCGGCCTGGTTTTCAGACGGCCTTTGTTTTTCGGCGATGCGTATCGGCGGAATGCGGACGGTATCGCCTGCCTGAATGCGGTTGTCGGGTTTGCAGCGTTTTTTGTTCAGCCGCACTTCGCCGGCGCGGATAATGCGGTGGATATGGCTTTTCGGGACGCCTTTGAGGATTTTTATCAGATAGTTATCAAGGCGTTGGCCTTCCTCGTGTTCGGCAACGGCAATCAGGCTGACTGAATCTTTGCGTATTGCGTGCATTTTCTCTATAATCCCAAACGTCCGTTTCTGGACCCGAACCTGCCGTTGCAGGCCGTCTGAAACGGATTTATTGTTAAAACGAGATTTTATATTAAAAACGCACTCCGCAAAGCATTTCCTTGTGTTTGTTCAAAGCCGGCAAACGCAATCCCGTAATTAAGTTTGAATTGAACCTGCCGTCCGGCCGGGCGTAAGACGCAGTCCGCGCAGCACCGTCCGAAATTACCGGCGCTACGATAATAAGAAGATGTAGGCTGCCTTAATTTTGTCCGAAGCATCAGCATTCGGACGGCAGCGGAACCATCAACCTTTCCGCCGCATTGTTCTTTATTTCCTTCTTTATCCGAATCCGTCCGCACATGGCTTGAGCTCAAGCATGCAACCTTGCGGATTTCAAATCAAATACTGGTTACACGGGGATTTTCCCATCTTGCCTTTGAAGAGTGCCAACCGGACAGACAGGCCGTCTGAAAAAGATATTCACAAATCAAACGGCCGCTGTTCACGAGGTGACTATGAAAAGAATGTTATTCAACGCAACGCAGGCCGAAGAGCTGCGCGTTGCCATTGTCGATGGCCAAAACCTTTTGGACTTGGACATCGAAACGCTGGGCAAAGAACAGCGTAAAGGCAATATCTACAAAGGTATCATTACCCGCATCGAGCCGTCGCTGGAAGCGTGTTTCGTCGATTACGGAACCGACCGCCACGGCTTTTTGCCGTTTAAGGAAGTATCGCGTTCATATTTCCGCGACTACGAAGGCGGCAGGGCGCGTATTCAGGACGTGCTCAAAGAGGGCATGGAAGTTATCGTCCAAGTCGAAAAAGATGAGCGCGGCAACAAAGGCGCGGCACTGACCACCTTCATCAGCCTGGCCGGCCGCTATTTGGTATTGATGCCGAATAACCCGCGCGGCGGCGGCGTATCCCGCCGTATTGAAGGCGAAGAGCGCCAAGAGTTGAAAGCCGCCATGGCCGAACTCGACATTCCGAACGGTATGAGCATCATCGCCCGCACCGCCGGCATCGGCCGCAGCGCGGAAGAGTTGGAATGGGACTTGAACTACCTCAAACAGCTCTGGCAAGCCATTGAAGAAGCAGGCAAAGCACACCATGACCCTTACCTGCTCTTTATGGAAAGCTCGCTGCTGATTCGTGCGATTCGCGACTATTTCCGTCCCGATATCGGCGAGATTTTGGTGGACAATCAAGAAGTTTACGACCAAGTTGCCGAATTCATGAGCTACGTCATGCCGAGCAATGTAGGCCGTCTGAAACTCTATCAAGACCACACGCCGCTGTTCTCCCGTTTCCAAATCGAACACCAAATCGAAAGTGCGTTCTCACGCAGCGTCAGCCTGCCTTCCGGCGGCGCGATTGTGATCGACCATACCGAAGCCCTGGTTTCCATCGACGTCAACTCTGCGCGTGCCACACGCGGCTCGGATATTGAAGACACCGCGTTCAAAACCAATATGGAAGCCGCCGAAGAGGTCGCCCGTCAAATGCGCCTGCGCGACTTGGGCGGTTTGGTCGTCATCGACTTCATCGACATGGAAAATCCGAAACACCAACGCGATGTTGAAAACGTCCTGCGCGACGCGCTCAAAAAAGACCGCGCACGCGTGCAAATGGGCAAACTTTCGCGTTTCGGCCTTTTGGAGTTGAGCCGCCAACGTTTGAAACCGGCTCTGGGAGAAAGCAGCCATGTTGCGTGTCCGCGCTGTGCCGGTACAGGCGTCATCCGCGGCATCGAATCCACCGCCCTGCACGTTTTGCGCATCATTCAAGAAGAAGCAATGAAAGACAACACCGGCGAAGTACACGCACAAGTGCCTGTCGATGTTGCCACCTTCCTGTTGAACGAAAAACGCGCCGAGCTGTTTGCGATGGAAGAGCGCTTGGATGTGAACGTCGTCCTGATTCCAAACATCCACTTGGAAAATCCGCACTACGAAATCAACCGCATCCGCATTGATGACGTAGAAGAAGACGGCGAACCGAGCTACAAACGCGTTGCCGAGCCGGAAGAAGACGAATCCGCCAAACCTTTCGGCAGCGAAAAAGCCAAAGCTTCCCGTCCTGAGCCAGCTGTCAAAGGCGTACGCCATACCCAGCCTGCACCGACTGTCGCCCCTGAGAAAAAAGCCTCTTGGTGGGACAGCTTCAAAGCTTGGTTGAAACGCATTTTCGGCGGCGAGCCTGCACCTGTCGCAGTTGCTCAAGAGCCTGCCGAAAAACGCACTACAAACAACCGCAGCCAAAACAGTAACCGCCGTTCAAACAGCCGCCGTCAAAATCCACGCCGCAACAACAAAAACGACGGCAGCAAAGTCGAAGTGCGCGAAGTGAATGCCGAAGCTGTCGACAGTAAGTTTGAAGAAAACAAATCAAACGAAAGCCGCAACGACGAGCGTAAAGACACCCGCCGCAACCGCAACCGTAACAACCGCCGCGATGATCGCAACAACGAGCGCAATCGTGTTGAGGAAGTGGTTGAAGACGTAAACGTTCAGGAAGTGGCTGCACTGGCTGAGATGCCGTCTGAAAACCAAGCGGAACAAAACGGCAATAAACGCCGCCGCAACAACAGTCGCAACGAGCGCAACCGTCATCAACCTGCGGAAAACCGTGTTGAGGACGTGAACGTTCAAGCCGATGGCGAACAGGCGCAAGTCGAAGCGGACGACAACGCCCGCAGCGAAGAGGGTGTGAAAAACAACGGCCGTCAAGGACGCGACTGCAACAACCGTCAGCGCAACAACCGTCAGCGCAACAACCGCAACGACCGCCGTTCTAACAGCAAAAAACGCAATATTCCGTCTTCAGCAAAAATCGAGCAATACCTGAACATTACCGATACCGCCGACAAAGTTCTCTTTGCTGTGGCGCATGTTTTGGGTTTGAACGAAACGGTTGAAGCTGCAAATGCGACATTGTCTTCTGAAAGCGATCAAGCCGAGCCGCTGGTGATTGTAGTATCCGAGCCTGAAGTGACCAGCGCAGAGCCATTCGTATTTGCGATTGAAAGCGAAGACGAGCCTGCCGTAGCGCAAACTGAAGGCGCTGATGCCGAACAAGCCCTGCTTGCTTCTGCAGTCAGCAATGTCAAAGAAGCCATTGCTGCGGTATTGTCTCCAAATGCAACGGCTACTGTTGCATCGGTTGAAGCACCAGCCGAAACTGTTGTCACACAAACTGAAGCCGTAGCTGAAGCAGCGCCTGTCGCAATCGTTGTGCCTGAGAGCTTGGGCGATTTGATCTTCGTTGAAACCGATCCGCAAGCCGTTGCCGCTTTTGCCGCGCAGCCACAACCTGAACCGGTTGCTAAAACACGCCGTTCGGATGTGCCTAAAGTAGAAGTGGAAGACACAGCAGTCGAAATGATTTTGGTGGAAACACGCAAAGACTAAGATTGGTTTTCCAGTTAAAAGCCCGATGTTGAACGCATCGGGCTTTTTTACAGGAGAAGTGCTACGACTATAGGGAATAGTTAAGAAAAGGAAATTTCTTTTGAGGAGAGTGAGAAGTATGAAGCATCAAGAAGTTGGAGTTATCGATATTTAAAGGTCAGAATCATTGCTACCTTGAAAGACTTAGCCTTTACATAGGGTTGGTCCTGTATAAAAAATAAGATCATGGAAGTATGAATATGAAGTTAAGATATTTTGAATTAGATAGACCTTATGTGGAAAATCGCCAAAGGATCGAGGAGTTGATGGACTCAGCTTCATTAAGATACGAGGAGGCCAGGATAGAGGACTACAATCAAAATTGGAAATGCCGTAGAAAAGCGTTTGTATATGAATCGAAGTGTATGACATCTATGTTGGAGCGACTCTTCAAGCCTGTTCCAACTAAGGATTGTTGGAAAATCATCATAGAATGCATGGATAAGGTCTGCAATCCTTGTATCATAAACTTACTTGGTGTCTATACTGTTCAGGTTCCATTTGATTTTTGTACCTATGAAGCTTTAGATCCTGTTGATAAGAAAAAGATGCTCTTGGCTGCCTTAGTCGAAGGGGCAAACCGTGTATTTCATAAGCTTTCTATTCCATTCTGCTTACTTGGGGATGTAGTGAATGAAATAGAGAGAAACCATTATGAAAATAGTTGGGTATGGAAAAAGAAGAAGATTCAATCCACCACTTTTTCCATTCAAGTGGAACATCAGATCGATAAAGTTGACTTGTTTTGGAATATTGAAAATAAAGACAAGAGTATTCGTCATTTGATTAAAACCTGTCCTGCTCATGAAATGGATTATGGCGTTTACCTTGGTAAATTAGAGGTAAATGATAATTTCCTTTATCTATTGGGTAAAAATAATGAGGTCGTAAGCAAGGTTTCTATAAATAAATGAAGGATAGCTGCTTGTAGTTTTTCTTAAACAGCCAACTATGTCAGAGCGATGGAGTTAGAAAAGGCCGTCTGAAATGGTTTCAGACGGCCTTGGTTTGTGTGTGTATGTTTAGGTATTGTGATTATTTTTTGTTCAGAGAGTCACGGATTTCGCGCAACAACAGAACTTCTTCGCTAGGCTCTGCCGGTGCTTCTTCAGCAGGAGCTTCGGTTTTTTTCACAGAGTTGATGGCTTTAACCACACAGAAGATGGCAGCGGCAACGATCAGGAAGCTGATCACAGTATTGATGAACAGACCGATGTTCAGGGTAACGGCACCGGCTGCTTGAGCGGCTGCTAGATTGGCGTAACCTTCTGCAGGAGCGGCTTGTGCGCCGTCTTTCAGGGTGATGAACAGGTTGGAGAAATCAACGCCGCCGATCAGCAGACCGATAGGAGGCATGATTACATCGTCAACCAATGATTTGACGATGCCGCTGAATGCTGTACCGACAACCATACCGACTGCGAGGTCGACAACGTTGCCACGCATAATAAATTCTTTAAATTCTGAAGCGATTGACATAATTAATCTCCTGTATGTGTTTGAGTCAAAATCAGATGTAGTTCAATAAAACGGCAGGCATATTAACGCTTTATCGGTTAAGAAAAATTCATTAATGTTAAATTTTGTATTTCATGCTAAAAATGCCCGGCTTCTATGCCTTCTGTATGAAAAAACAGGCCGTCTGAATTTTTTCTGTTACTTTTTTACACCACTTTTTATCAGCGGCTAAGTATCAGATAACATGAATGTTATCTTTAGAATCAATGCTCTATCGGAATTTCAGATTAAGGTGGAATGATAATATAATAATGTTGAAAACATAATCATTAAAAACCTGTAAAGGTAATGTTTCGTATCCGTATTTGACTTTCAGACGGCCTTTTTGGTTATGCAGTTATTCAAGCCATAATGTAATAGTCATAAAAAACGCACTTTCATCATGAAAGTGCGTTTTGCGTGTAAACCGTTTAGTTCTCTTCGTCGTTCAGTGCGTTGATGCTGTAACCGCCGTCAACGTACGTAATCTCGCCGGTGATGCCGGAAGCGAGGTCGGACAGCAGGAAGGCGGCTGTGTTACCGACTTCTTCAGTGGTAACGTTGCGACCCAATGGGTTGTGGGAAGCGACGTGGCCCAAGAGTTTGCTGAGATCGGCGATGCCGGAAGCGGCCAGGGTTTTGATCGGGCCTGCGGAGATGCCGTTGCAGCGGATGCCTTCTTTGCCCAGGCAGGCGGCAGTGAAGCGGATGCCGGCTTCGAGGCTGGCTTTGGCCATGCCCATAACGTTGTAGTTAGGAATGGCACGAACGGCGCCCAAGTAGCTCAGTGCAACGATTGCGGCGTTGCGGCCCTGCATCATCGGACGGGCGGCTTTTGCCAGCGCAGGCAGGCTGTATGCGGAGATTTCGTGAGCGGTGTTGAATGCTTCGCGGCTGATGCTGTCGAGGAAGTCGCCGCTCAAAGCTTCTTTAGGGGCGAAGCCGATGGAGTGAACCAAGCCGTCCAAGCCGTCCCAGTGTTTGCCCAAGTCAACGAAAACTTGGTTGATTTCGTCGTCGCTGGCAACGTCGCAGCGGAACACGAGTTCGGAGCCGAGTTCGGCCGCCATTTTACGGACGCGCTCTTCCAGTTTGTCGACAACATAAGTAAATGCCAATTCCGCGCCTTGTTCGCGGCAGGCTTTGGCGATGCCGTAAGCGATGGAACGCTCGGAGATCATGCCGGTAATCAGAATTTTTTTGCCTTGCAAAAAGCCCATTTTCTTATCCTTTAGCAGTGGTATTGCGGTTGCATTAAACGGCGCATTATAGCAAAAACCGCTGTTTCGGTATAGAAAAAAACGGATAACCCTTTGTCTTGCCTCAAATAGGGATAAGGTTTTCTGTCAAGGCCGTCTGAAACCTGACGGAACGTCGGCAAAACGTTATACTTGATGGTGTTAATGACCGATGTTTCAGGAGTGAACCATGCCCGAGCAAAACCGCATTCTCTGCCGAGAACTCAGCCTGTTGGCGTTTAACCGCCGTGTACTGGCTCAGGCGCAGGATACGAAAGTTCCTTTGTTGGAACGTTTGCGTTTTCTGTGCATCGTGTCTTCCAATTTGGACGAATTTTTTGAAGTGCGCATGGCGTGGTTGAAACGCGAAAATAAATTGCGCCCGCATCAGCCGCTCGACAACGGCAAAACTGCGGCCGAAACCATCGAAGCGGTGGCGAAAGAGGCGCAGGCTCTGATCCGCGAGCAGTACGACCTGTTTAACAAAGTATTGCAGCCTGCACTCAGCCGTGCCGGCATTCATTTCTATCGCCGCCACAAATGGACGGCTGCGCAGAAAAAATGGATCGAAAACTATTTCGACAACGAGCTTTTGCCCATTCTCACCCCCATCGGCCTTGATCCGTCACACCCATTCCCGCGCCCGTTAAACAAATCGCTTAATTTCGCCGTCGAACTCGAGGGCACGGATGCGTTCGGCCGTCCGTCCGGTATGGCGATTGTGCAGGCTCCGCGCATTTTGCCGCGCGTCGTCCCCATGCCGTCTGAAATTTGCGGCGGTGATGCAGGCTTTGTGTTCTTGTCTTCGATTTTGCACGCCCATGTCGGCAAACTTTTCCCCGGCATGAAGGTTAAAGACTGCCATCAGTTCCGCCTCACGCGCGACAGCGATTTGACGGTGGATGAGGAAGATTTGAAAAACCTGCGTGCTGCGATTCAAAACGAATTGCACGACCGCGAATACGGCGACGGCGTGCGCTTGGAAGTGGCGGACACTTGTCCGGCATACATTCACGATTTCCTGCTCGCCCAGTTCAAACTGACTTCTACCGAGCTGTATCAGGTCAAAGGGCCGGTCAATTTGGTGCGCCTCAATGCCGTCCCCGATTTGGTGGACAGGCCGGATTTGAAGTTTCCGCCGCGCAATGCAGGCCGTCTGAAAGCCTTGCGCAAAAATGGCTCCGTGTTCAAACTGGTCAAACAGTCGCCGATCTTGCTGCACCACCCATATCAGTCGTTTGATCCGGTTGTCCAAATGATACGCGAGGCTGCGGCCGATCCGGATGTATTGGCCGTCAAAATGACCATCTACCGCACCGGCAGCAATTCCGAGCTTGTGCGCGCATTGATGAAGGCCGCGCTGGCGGGTAAACAAGTTACCGTCGTGGTCGAACTGATGGCGCGTTTTGACGAAGCCAACAACGTCAACTGGGCGAAGCAGCTGGAAGAGGCGGGCGCGCACGTCGTGTACGGCGTATTCGGCTACAAAGTCCATGCCAAAATGGCTTTGGTTATCCGTCGCGAAGACGGCGTGCTCAAGCGTTATGCCCACCTCGGTACCGGCAACTACCACCAAGGCACATCGCGCATTTACACCGACTTCGGCATCATTACCGCCGACGAACAAATCACTGCCGATGTGAACATTCTGTTTATGGAAATCACAGGCTTGGGCAAGCCGGGCCGTCTGAACAAGCTCTATCAAAGCCCGTTTACCCTGCACAAAATGGTCATCGACCGCATCAAGCAGGAAACCGAACACGCCAAAGCAGGCAAACCGGCGCGGATTACCGCCAAGATGAATTCCCTCATCGAGCCGAGCGTAATTGATGTGCTGTATCAGGCCAGCGCGGCAGGCGTGCAAATCGACCTGATTGTGCGCGGTATGTGTACTTTGCGCCCGGGTGTAAAAGGCTTGTCCGAAAACATCCGCGTCCGCTCCATCATCGGCCGCCAACTCGAACACTCGCGCGTGTATTGCTTCCATAACAACGGCGCAGACGATACCTTTATCTCCAGCGCCGACTGGATGGGTCGCAACTTTTTCCGCCGCATTGAAGTCGCCACGCCGATTACCACGCCCGAACTCAAAGAACGCGTGATCCGCGAAGGTTTGGAAATGGCTTTGGAAGACAATACCCAAGCTTGGCTGATGCAGCCTGACGGCAGCTACGTCCGCACCCAGCTGAAAGATGGCGAGCCTGCGTTTGGTTTGCAGGAAGGTTTGTGGAAAATATACGGACGTTGAGTTGAATAATGTCTCAGGCCGTCTGAAATGCAGGTTTCAGACGGCCTTTTTTGATTTTGCCGTTATAATTCCGTTTCCCAATCTTTCAGACGGCCTTTTCCTATGAAATCTTACCCCGATTCCTATCTTCATTTTGAAAACCTCGAATCTCCCGAAACGCAAGATTTTGCCGCTGCGGCGCATGCCGAAACGCGTGCGCGTTTTTTAGAAAACGACAAGGCGCGCGAATTGTCCGACGGTATTTTGGCGCAGTTGCAGGACACGCGGCAGATTCCGTTTTGTCAGGAACACCGCGCGCGGATGTACCATTTCCATCAGGACGCGGAATATCCGAAGGGCGTGTACCGCGTGTGTACTGCGGCGACGTACCGTTCCGGCTATCCCGAATGGAAAATCCTGTTTTCGGTGGCGGATTTCGATGAGTTGCTCGGCGACGATGTGTATTTGGGCGGCGTGTCGCACTTGGTGGAAAAGCCCAACCGCGCATTGTTAACACTGAGCAAATCGGGCGGCGATACGGCGTACACGCTGGAAGTGGATTTGGAAGCAGGGGAATTGGTAGAAGGCGGTTTTCACTTTCCGGCAGGCAAAAACCATGTGTCGTGGCGCGATGAAAACAGCGTGTGGGTGTGTCCGGCTTGGAACGAACGCCAGTTGACTGAATCGGGCTATCCGCGCGAAGTATGGCTGGTGGAACGTGGCAAAAGTTTCGAGGAAAGCCTGCCGGTGTATCAAATTGCCGAAGACGGCATGATGGTGAACGCGTGGCGTTATCTCGATCCGCAGGGGTCGCCGATTGATTTGATTGAAGCGTCGGACGGTTTTTACACCAAAACCTATTTGCAGGTCTCAGCCGAAGGCGAGGCGAAACCGTTAAACCTGCCCAACGATTGCGACGTAGTCGGCTATCTGGCGGGACATCTTTTGCTGACGCTGCGCAAAGACTGGAACCGCGCGAACCAAAGCTATCCGAGCGGCGCATTGGTGGCAGTAAAATTAAACCGCGGCGAATTGGGCGCGGCGCAGCTTTTGTTTGCGCCCGATGAAACGCAGGCATTGGAAAGCGTGGAAACGACCAAGCGTTTTGTCGTGGCGAGCCTGCTGGAAAACGTACAAGGCCATCTGAAAGCATGGCGCTTTAGCGATGGTAAATGGCAGGAAGTCGAATTGCCGCGCCTGCCTTCGGGCGCGTTGGAAATGACCGACCAGCCTTGGGGCGGCGACGTGGTTTACCTTGCCGCCAGCGATTTCACCACGCCGCTGACACTGTTTGCGCTGGATTTGAACGTGATGGAACTGACCGTCATGCGCCGTCAGCCGCAGCAGTTCGATTCAGACGGCATCAACGTGCAGCAGTTTTGGGCGACTTCGGCCGACGGCGAGCGCATTCCTTATTTTCACGTCGGCAAAAACGCCACGCCCGACACGCCGACCTTGGTTTATGCCTACGGCGGTTTCGGCATTCCCGAATTGCCGCATTATCTGGGCAGCGTCGGCAAATATTGGCTGGAAGAGGGCAATGCCTTTGTATTGGCGAACATCCGCGGCGGCGGTGAATTCGGCCCGCGCTGGCATCAGGCGGCGCAGGGAATCAGCAAACATAAAAGCGTCGATGATTTATTGGCAGTCGTGCGCGATTTGTCCGAACGCGGCATGAGTTCGCCCAAACACATCGGTTTGCAGGGCGGCAGCAACGGCGGCCTGATTACCGCTGCCGCCTTCGTGCGCGAGCCGCAAAGTATCGGCGCGCTGGTGTGCGAAGTGCCGCTGACCGACATGATCCGTTATCCGCTGCTGTCCGCCGGTTCAAGCTGGACGGACGAATACGGCAATCCGCAGAAATATGAAGTCTGCAAACGCTGGCTGGGCGAATTGTCTCCGTATCACAATCTTTCAGACAGCATCGATTATCCGCCCGCACTCATCACTACCAGCCTCAGCGACGACCGCGTCCATCCCGCCCACGCGCTCAAGTTCTACGCCAAACTGCGCGAAACCTCGCCGCAATCTTGGCTCTACTCGCCTGACGGCGGCGG
>NZ_JBQCVF010000055.1:0-6621 GCF_051962515.1 Neisseria sp. P0009.S007
TTGCCGTTGCTGATTTCGGCAATCATTTTGGCGCAGTCGGTGAGGTTGTCGGCAAGCATGAAGCGCCACATCAGGGTGGAGCGCAGGGGCAGGAGTTTGGCGGCGGCAATGGCGATGGCGGCACCAATCAAAACGTTCATGGCGCGCATCAGGCCGCTGTCGAGCCAGTGGTGGCTGCTGTCGCCGATGAGCATGCACATGGTCAAACCGGCAAGCATGGCGACATAGCCGTTTTTGCCGACCGCAGACCAACCGGCCACTGCGCTGGCGGCACCGATAATCAGATAGAAGAAAACGTCGTCTTGCAAATAATGTTGGTTCAACCATAAAACGGTCAACCCAACACCCAAACCGATGGCCGTGCCGAGCATGCGTTCGACCGCTTTGGAGTAAATCGCGCCTTGGAATTGCAGCATGCCGAGGACGACAAAGACGGTCATGCCGATCCACTCGCCGTGTTGCAGGTGGAAGACTTTCGCCAACAGGGTGGAGAACACGATTGCCAAGCCGAGGCGGAAGGCGTGGATATGGCGGCGATAGCGGTAGCGTTCGTAGGCGTTGAGCCAGCGTTCGGAAAAATGGAGGCGTTCGGATTGGGCAGGCATGTTGTAAGACGTATCAGTATGTGGGGATGTAAATTATAACTGATTGGTAAAGCAGATGAAATTTTAACTGCTCCCCAACGGCTTGTCCTATTGCGGATTTTATCTGCCGCAAGCGGATATAATGGCGGCTTTGAATCAGACAGGTGGTGAAGAAATGGCGACGGTTTTAAGCGCAGGCGTGGACGAAGCGGGACGCGGCCCTTTGGTCGGCAGCGTATTTGCGGCGGCAGTGATTTTGCCGGAACATTTTGACTTGCCGGGTTTGACCGACTCAAAAAAACTGAGCGAAAAAAAGCGCGATATGTTGGCGCAGATGATTAAGGAACAGGCGGTTGCGTGGAGCATTGCCTTTGCCGATCCTGACGAAATCCTGCAACTGAACATCCTGCACGCAACCATGGCCGCGATGAAGCGCGCAGTCGAGGGGCTGTCGGTCACTCCCGACAAAGTGTGGATAGACGGCAACCGCGTGCCGAAAGATTTGAATGTTCCTGCCGAAGCCGTGGTCAAAGGCGACAGCAAAATTATTGAAATCTCCGCCGCTTCGGTTTTGGCCAAAACCGCGCGTGATGCGGAAATGTATGAATTGGCGAAACGCTATCCGCAATACGGGTTTGACCGCCACAAAGGCTACGGTACGGCGCAACATTTGGCCGCGTTGAAACAATACGGCGTCTTGCCGGAACACCGCCGCAATTTCGCACCGGTCAAAACCTTATTGGCACAAGGCAATCTGTTTGAAGAATGAAAGCATATCAAAAGGCCGTCTGAAAGATTTCAGACGGCCTTATTTTTGGAAAAGTATTATTTCAACGCAGCCAAACACTCTTTAATCAACTCAGGGCCGCGATAAATCAAACCGCTGTACACTTGAACCGCACTGGCGCCCAAGCGGATTTTTTCTGCCGCGTCCGTGCCGTTCATGATGCCGCCGACGCCGATAATCGGCAGCTTGCCGTCAATGCGTTCCGCCAAAAGTTTCAACACTTGATTGCTTTTCTCGCGTACGGGCAAGCCGCTCAAGCCGCCTTGTTCGCCTGCGAGCGGATGGCTGCCCAAGCTTGATTTGTCGATGGTTGTGTTGGTGGCGATGATGCCGTCCATTTCCACGGATTTGACCACATGGGCGATGTCGTCGATTTGCGCTTCGTCCAAATCCGGCGCGATTTTAACCGCCAGCGGCACATATTTGCCATGCGCGGCCGCCAGTTGCGCCTGTTTGTTTTTCAAGGCTTCCAACAATGCGCTCAATTCGTCGCCGCCTTGCAAAGCGCGCAGGTTTTTCGTATTGGGGGAGGAAATATTGACCGTGATATAGCTCGCGTGGGCGTAGGCTTTTTCCAAGCAAATCAGATAATCGTCGGCCGCGTTTTCAATCGGCGTAACGGCATTTTTACCGATGTTGATGCCCAAAATGCCTTTAAAGCGGCTGTTTTCAATGTTGCGGATCATCGCGTCGATGCCGTGGTTGTTGAAACCCATGCGGTTGATGATGCCTTGGTGTTCGGGAACGCGGAAAAGACGCGGCTGAGGATTGCCCGGCTGCGGCTTGGGCGTTACTGTGCCGATTTCGACAAAGCCAAAACCCAAAGCGGCAAACGCATCAATACACTCACCGTTTTTGTCCAAACCTGCCGCCAAGCCGACCGGATTGGGCAGCTGCAAACCCATCAGCTCGGTTGGTCGGGTGTGGCTGTCCACCTTGGGCAGCAGGCCGAGTTTTTCGATGGAACGCAAACTGTTGAGCGTGAAATGATGGGCCTTTTCTGCATCGAAACGGAACAGTATGGGGCGGACGAGTGAATACATGGCGGCGGCTTTCTGAACGGTTGATGAATTTGGCGTTATTTTACCTGAAACCGTCAAACTGCCCCAAACGTCTGTATCGATATGATTTTATTGTTTGGCGTCAAATGAAAATAAATAGGGCTTTTGCGTGTAGTCGGATAGTTCATTAAAATGGTAAAAGAGAGGCTTTTCAGACGGCCTGATGGATGTATCAAAAGGCCGTCTGAAAAGTTTTGATTTGATTGTTTACCTGATACAGGAAGATTTTTATGAAACAGGCGGTTGATCCTTATGCGAGTTTCCGTGAACTGACGCTGCGGGGAATGATACTCGGCGCGTTGATTACGGTGATTTTTACGGCATCCAATGTGTATTTGGGCTTGAAGGTGGGCCTGACTTTTGCGTCTTCGATTCCGGCTGCGGTAATTTCGATGGCGGTTTTGAAGTTTTTTAAAGGCAGCAATATTCTGGAAAATAATATGGTGCAGACTCAGGCTTCGGCCGCGGGTACGCTCTCCAGTATTATTTTTATCTTGCCGGGTTTGCTGATGGCCGGTTATTGGGCGGGCTTTCCGTTTTGGCAGACTACGCTGCTGTGTATGTCCGGCGGTATTTTGGGCGTGATTTTCACTGTGCCTTTGCGTTATGCGATGGTGGTGAAGAGCGATTTGCCTTATCCGGAAGGTGTGGCGGCGGCTGAGATTTTGAAGGTCGGCGACTATGATGCAGACCAACAGGAAGGCGGCAGCGGTATCAAGGAATTGGTGTCGGGCGGCGCATTGGCCGGTTTGATGAGCTTTTGCGCAAGCGGTTTGCGCGTGGTGGCCGACAGCGCGAGCTTTTGGTTTAAAGGCGGCGCGTCGGTGTTCCAAGTGCCGATGGGCTTTTCTTTGGCTTTGCTGGGCGCGGGCTATTTGGTCGGCCTGACCGGCGGTATCGCGATTTTGCTGGGTATTTCGATTGCCTGGGGCGTGGCCGTGCCTTATCTGTCGGCGCATATTCCGCAACCTGCCGATATGGAGATGATTCCTTTTGCGATGTCTTTGTGGAAGGAAAAAGTCCGTTTTATCGGCGCGGGTACGATCGGTATTGCGGCTATTTGGACGCTGTTGACTTTGATGAAACCAATAGTCGAGGGTATGCGCCTGTCTTTCCGCAATTTCGGCGGCGCGCAAATGACCGAGCGCACGGAACAGGATTTGTCGCCTAAGGCGATGATTGCCTGGGTGTTGGCGATGATGCTGGTGTTGGGCGTGTCCTTCTTCCACTTTATTGGCGACTCGCATATTTCCGGTGGTTTGGCTTGGCTGTTGGTGGTCGTATGTACGTTGCTGGCTTCGATTATCGGCTTTTTGGTGGCTGCGGCTTGCGGTTATATGGCCGGTTTGGTCGGTTCGTCTTCCAGCCCGATTTCGGGTGTGGGTATCGTTTCTATCGTTATCATTTCGCTGGTGTTGCTGTTGGTCGGCGAATCCGGCGGCTTGATGGCGGATGAGGCAAACCGCAAATTCCTGCTGGCGTTGACGTTGTTTTGCGGCGCATCTGTGATTTGTGTGGCTTCGATCTCCAATGACAACCTGCAGGATTTGAAAACAGGTTATCTGGTAAAAGCAACCCCTTGGAAACAGCAGGTTGCGCTGATTATCGGCTGCGTTGTCGGTGCATTGGTGATTTCGCCTGTGTTGGAGCTTTTGTATGAAGCCTACGGCTTTACCGGCGCGATGCCGCGTGAAGGCATGGATGCGGCCCAAGCCCTTGCCGCGCCTCAGGCAACTTTGATGACTACCATCGCCCAAGGTATTTTCTCGCACAATCTGCAATGGGATTATATTTTCACCGGCGTGGCCATCGGCGTGGCGTTGATTGCGGTCGATTTCACATTGCGCAAATCCTCCGGCGGCAAGCGCGCCTTGCCGGTATTGGCCGTGGGCATGGGCATTTACCTGCCGCCGTCTGTGAATATGCCGATTGTGATCGGCGCGGTATTGGCGGCTGTGTTGAAATCCGTCATCGCCCGTCGTCAAGAAAACCGTGAAGGCCGTCTGAAAAATGCGGAACGTATCGGTACGCTGTTCTCTGCCGGTTTGATTGTCGGCGAGAGCCTGATCGGTGTGATTATGGCGTTTATCATTGCCTTCTCCGTAACCAACGGCGGTTCGGATGCGCCTTTGGCCCTGAACCTGGAAAACTGGGATACGGCCGCCAAATGGCTGGGCTTGGCGTTTTTTGTCTTCGGTATGTTCGTGTTTGCACGTCGCGTGTTGAAAGCAGGACGTTAAGTTTGTAGGTTGAGAAAAGGCCGTCTGAAACCCAAAAAATTGGGGTTTCAGACGGCCTTTTTAGTGGAAATTTGTTTGGAATGATTTTAGGAAGTTTGGGTATAATTATCGCGGGGCTGGTAGCAAAAAAGCCCCATTGCAGTGGGGCTTTGTGCTGAAACCGCCCTAGAAAGGATGGTTTCAATCATGAAACATACCACTCGCACGGGTCGTTCATGGCTGAGACTGCGGACAGTCGTTAGGATTATCTTAACCCTGTTCCTGCTCTTAGTCAATTAAACGGCTGAAAACAAAAAACTGTTTTTCAGTTTCCGCCTGTTTGTCATGAACGGGCGGTTTTTTATTGTTTAACGCTGATTCAAACAATCTGCAATCGCTTTGGCAATTTTGGCACTGGCGCCTTGGTGTTGCGAAATGAATTGCTCGGTGTGGCTGATCAGTTGTTGGCGCAGGGTTTCATCGTCGAGGTATTGGCGCGTGGTTCTGTACCAGGCTTCGGCGGTTTCGACACGGACGGCGGCTTTGGCTTCGACTGCGCCTTTGCAGGCTTGGGCGAAGTTGTAGTTGGAGTAGCCGAAGAGGGTGGGGACGCGGCAGGAGATGGGTTCGATGATGTTTTGGCAGCCGGCATCAACGAGGCTGCCGCCGACGAAGGCAATATCTGCGCTGAGGTAGTAGGCGGCCAGTTCGCCCATGCTGTCGCCTATCCAAACTTGTGTATCTGGGGAAACGGGTTGTCCGTCGCTGCGTTTTTGGACGGTATAACCAAGCGATTTGGCGGTATCATAGGCCGTCTGAAAGTTTTCAGGGTGGCGCGGTACGATGACCAGCAAGGCATTGCCGCGGTAGCCCTGCCATGCTTTGAGGAGCAGCTCGGCTTCATCCGTGCCTTTGTACACGCGCGTGCTGGCGCAGACGACGACGGGGCGTGCGCCGATGCGTTCTTTAAAGGCGACGGCAAGCGGACGCAAGTCGTCGGGGGGCGCGATGTCGTATTTGGTGTTGCCGCAGACGTGGACGTTGGACGCGCCGATAAGGTGAAGGCGTTCGGCATCGGCGGCGGTTTGGGCAAAGCAGCCGGAGAGGCTCTGCATGGCAGGCTCGACCAGCTTGCGGATTTTGAGGTAGCCGCGTTGGGATTTTTCGGAGAGGCGCGCGTTGGCCAAAAAGAGGGGAATGCCTGCTTCTTTGCAGCCGTGCATCAGGTTGGGCCAGATTTCGGTTTCCATCAAAATGCCGCAGATGGGGCGGTGTTCGGCTAAAAATCGGGCGACCCATTCGGATTTGTCGTAGGGCAGGTAACGGCATTGCGCATCGGGGAACAGGGATTGCGCGGTGGCGCGGCCGGTCGGCGTCATTTGGGTAATCAGAAACGGCGAGTCGGGAAAATGGCGGCGCAATGCCTGCACCAAAGGTTCGGCCGCACGCGTTTCGCCGACGGATACGGCGTGTATCCAAATCGGGCGTTGTACGGGATTAGGATACGCCTGCCCGAAACGCTCGTCCCAATGCTCGAGATAGGCTGGGGATTTGAGGGCGCGGCGGCGCAGGTGGCGGCGGATCAGGAAGGGGGCGAGGTGCCACAGCGTGGCGTAAAGGCGGCGTATCATGCTTACGGGTCTTGTGTCGGAATAGGCCTATTTTATCGGAAACTGAAACGGAAGATATAGCTTTGATGCGTGTTTTACGCAAAGGAAACAGGCCGTCTGAAAGGTTTCAGCCGGCCTTTAATACAGGCATAAACGCGTTTACTTCACTTGGGCCATATATTTTTTCAGACGGCCTTTGCTTTGCATGGCGCGGTTTTCCATTTCATCGACAACGGCTTGCGCTTTGGCTTTGTTCACCGGTTTGCCGACCTGAATCACGCCGCTCATGTTCATCATGCGGTGCGGCGGGCAGGTATAGACATACACGCCTTCTTTGTCGAGCTTGAGCGTGAAGTCTTT
>NZ_JBQCVF010000055.1:6721-12747 GCF_051962515.1 Neisseria sp. P0009.S007
GCTTCGTGCAGCAGTTCGTCGCCGACGTGCATGTGCAGCGCGTCCATGCGGCCGAGCAACACGACTTCCAGCGCGGTCAGCGAGGCTTCGGCGGCGGTGTCCTGCGGCATATAGCCTATGCGTTTGCGCCAGCTTTGCAGGTGGATTTTGCTCAACGCTTCGTCGCCGTAGCGGATGGTGCCTTTGTGCGCCACTTCGCCGAAAATCGTTTTCATCAGCGAGGATTTGCCCGTACCGTTGGGGCCGAGCACGGAATAGACTTTGCCTTGTTCCAGCGTCAAATCGATACTGTCGGCGACCACATAATCGCCGCGCCGGATGTGTACGTTTTCAAGTTTCAACATTTCAGACGGCCTATCGTTTCGTTAATACAATCCAGAAGAAGAACGGCACGCCGACAAACGACGTAACAATCCCCACCGGAAACAGCGCGCCGGGGATAATTACCTTGGACAACACGCTCGCCACCGACAAAAACGCCGCTCCCGCCAGCATCGCGCCGGGCAGGAAGAAACGTTGGTCTTCGCCCAAAAGAATCCGCGCCACATGCGGCGCGACCAGTCCGATAAAGCCGATGACGCCGACGAAACTGATTGCCGTCGCCGTCATCACCGCCACCAGCACCAGCGTTTTCAGGCGCAAAAGTTGCAGATTGATGCCCAGCCCGACGGCGCGTTCTTCGCCCAAGCGTAGCGCGGTCAGCTTCCACACATCGCGCGAAAGCAGCAGCACGCACACCGCCGTAACCGCCGCCGTAACGATGACCGTCTCCCAAGTCGCCTTGGTCAGGCTGCCGAACAGCCAAAACAGAATCTGCTGCGAAATCTCAGGCGCGGCGATAAACTGAATCAGCGACAAAATCGACTGAAACAGAAACAACAGTGCAATCCCCACCAGCACCAGCATCGCCGAATTGAAACGGCGCGCCGAGGCAAACAGAAACAAGATGCCCGAAGCCAGCATGGTCATCACAAACGCCCCGATGGGAACGGCGACCGTTTCCGGCAGCCCGAAACCGCCGAACGCAATCACCATCGACGCGCCCAAACCTGCCGCCGCCGCCAAGCCCAGCGTATAAGGGCTGGCCATTGGGTTGTTCAACAGCGTTTGAATTTCCGCACCGCCGACACCCAAAGCCGCTCCGACCACCAAGGCCATTACCGCAATCGGCAGGCGCAGATCCATCACAATCAGGCGGTTCATTTCATCGACATCGGGTTTGCCCAGCAAAACATTGACCACTTCGCCGACGGGCAGCGTGTCCGTCATCGCAGGGCCGGTAGCGATGTCGAATAGGAAACTGACCGCGGCGATGACTAAAAACATCAACACAATCAACCAACGCTTGCCTTCCAACTTGCGCTGGTTTTTCACAATCTCGGCGACAACCGAATCATTCATGTTTCAAACCTTTAAAAAAGAGTGTTGTGAAAGGGGAGAACAGGTTTGCCTTTTTCTTCCGCAAAAATTTCAGACGGCCTTACGATTTAAAAGGCCGTCTGAAAATCTAAACTACCTTATTGTCCTTTCGGATAGAGGTAGAACGTGCCGTTTGGTACGACGGGCAGGTTTTGGCGGTAGAAGTCCAGATAGGTCTTCTCCGGGTTGAAATCCTTAAACAACTGCGGATAAATCGCTTTGGCCATAAACTGAATCGATGCGCTGTCGGACAGCGTGCGCGAGTTGGCGTGGTAGGCGGCGTAGAGGCGGTTGTTTTTAATCGCAGGCAGGTTTGCCCAGCCGGCGCGTTTGGCAAAGCCTGCCAAGCGTTTTTCCGCTTCGGCTTTTGGAATGCCCCAGCCCATCACCATGGCGGCAGGGTTTTTCTTCAATTCGGTTTCGCGGCCGGTAATCACGATCACGTCGGGTTTGGCGGCGAGGACTTTTTCAGGATTGATTGGGCCGTAGAACTCGACCGAAGAAGCGGCGATATTGTTGCCGCCGACCAGCGTCGCCATCGAACCCCACATGCTCTTGCCGAAGGTAACGCTGTGTTCGGCAGGGCCTTTGTTGCCGAACTCGACATACACTTTAGGCTTAGGCAGGTTGGCTTTTTGTACGCGCGCTTGGATGGTGTCGGCGACGCGTTTGTAGTCTGCCGCCAGTTTGTCAGCTTTTTGCTGCTGACCGGTCAGCGTGCCGATGAGCTTGGTTGATTGAACGTGTTTAGCGACCGTTTGCGCGTTGTAGTCCAACACAACGATGGGGATGCCGGCTTTGTTGATGCGGTCGAGATCGGAACCCAAAGCCTTGTATTGCCATTCGGCCAAAACTAGTAAATCGGGTTTCAGCGCCAATACTTTCTCAATCGAGAAAGTGCCGACTTCCACTTCGCCCACGTCGGTCAGCTGATTCAGTTTAGGCACGGCTTTGCTGAATGCCGCCCAGCTTGGCGGCGCCCAGTCGGCCCAAACTGCTTTGGAGAAACCGACAACGTTGTCCAGCGCGGTTTTACCGCCGATGGCCATGTAGTCTTGGTAGTAGAAGCCCAAAACCACACGCTTGGCAGGCAGGTCGACAGTTACCTTACGGCCGATGGTATCGGTCAGCTGAACCGGTTTGGCAAAAGCGGATACGGAGCCGACTGATAAAGCTGCAGCGGCAATTAAAGCAGAAAGTTGCGTAAATCTCATGAACTATTCCTTTAAAATATAATGATAACTATTATCTTTTATAAATTTACAAGGTATTGAATCTTTTTTCAAGTGAAACATGAGAATAGACATATTTTAGAGTAAAAAGTTGCATCATTAAAATAAAGGGATAATGTTTGGGTATACTGAAGACCTAGTGAAAAGGAATGATATGGGTGCCTAAAGCCATAGTGGGCAGTAGTTGGAAGAAATAGGCAAAGGGTCATTTATTGCAAAGAAAATAAAAGATATACGGTTGAATACAGCAGGCCGTCTGAAACCTTGTAATTGGGGTTCAGACGGCCTTTGGTGTGGCCATAAAAGTTTTATTTTACTTGCGCCATCTATTTTTCAGACGGCCTGTAAGCAGTATTGGGGAAAAGTGAAAAAGGTTGGTTTTTGAAATAGCGAAATAGGGAAGAAGGGGCTTGAGGGAGAATCGAGCGTAAACCCAAAATGGGGACGAATAAAAAGGGCGTGTATCGAAACACGCCCTTGCCGGAGGTTCAGACGGCCTGTGATTCCGCCTGTTCGCTTTGGTTGAGGATTTTAATCAGCTTCTCGGTTTTTTCCGGGTCTTCGCAGCGCAGGATTTTGGCGGCATCGTTTTCGAGATGGCCGGTGTTGCTGTGCAGGATGATGTTTTTAACCGAAAGCAGGTTGTTGGGGTTCATGGAGAAGCGGCGCAGGCCCATGCCGAGCAACAGTCGGGTGAAGACGGTATCGCCGGCCATTTCGCCGCAGATGGACACGCCTTTTTCCATGCGGTTTGCGGTGCGGATGATGTGTTGCAGCGTTTTGAGGACGGCAGGGTGGCCGGGTTGGTAGAGGTGGCTGACGCTGTCGTCGCCGCGGTCGACCGACAGGAGGTATTGAATCAGGTCGTTGGTGCCGATGGAAACGAAGTCGACGAGCTTGAGGATGCTGCCGACGGTCATGGCGGCGGACGGGATTTCGATCATGCAGCCGATGCTGACCGGGCCGAAGGTTTCACCGCGTTCGGTCAGCTGGCGTTGGGCCGTGTCCAGATGGATAAGGCATTGGCGCACTTCGGAAATGGACGTAATCATCGGCCACATCATGCGCACGGGGCCGTGGGCGGCGGCGCGGAGGATGGCGCGCATTTGGGTGCGAAACATGACCGGCTCGGCGAGGCACAAACGGATGCCGGTCAGGCCGAGCGCGGGGTTGAGGCTGCCGTTGGGCGTGCTGTTTTGGCCGAACCAGCGCGGATTTTTATCTACACCCAAGTCAACGGTGCGGATGGTGATGTTTTTGCCTTTGAGTTTTTTGACGATGCCGGCATAGACTTCGTATTGTTCGTCTTCGGTCGGCATGCTGTCGCGGTTGAGATAAAGAAATTCGCTGCGGAACAGGCCGACGCCGTCTGCGCCGAAGTTGTGCAGGGCTTTGATGTCTTCTGCGGATTCGATGTTGGCGAGCAACTCAATGTTGATGCCGTCGGCCGTGGTGGCGGCGGTTTTTTTGATTTTGTTGAGTTCGCGCTTGTGGCTGCGGTATTCGCGGGCGAGGCGGCGGTATTCGTTGAGGACGACTTCGTCGGGATCGATGATGAGGACGCCGTTGATGCCGTCGACGATGACGATTTCGTTTTCGGTAATGAGTTTGCGGGCGTTGTGCAGGCCGATGACGGACGGGATGTCGAGGCTGCGGCCCAAGATGGCGGTGTGGCTGGTCGGACCGCCGGCATCGGTTACGAAGGCGGTAATGTGCTGCTCTTTGAATAGTACGGTATCGGCAGGCGAGAGGTCGTGCGCAATGAGGACGGTGTCGTCAAGCAGGTTACCGGCGAGGTTGATTTCGTTGCTTTGGCCGACAAGGTTGTTGTGGATGCGGTGGACGACTTGAAGCATGTCCTGTTTGCGTTCGCGCAGGTAGTCGTCGTCGATGCTGTCGAACTGGGCGGCGAGCTTGTCGCTTTGCAGTTTCAATGCCCATTCGGAGTTGATTTTCTGCTCGCGCAAAATGTCGATGGGTTCGCGCGAGAGGGTAACGTCGGTCAGCAGCATCAGGTGCAGGGAGATGAATGCGCCCAATTCGGTCGGGGCGTTTTCGGGAATTGCGCCGCGCAGCTGTTCCAATTCTTTGCGCGTGGCTTTGATGGCGTTGTCGAAACGGGCAACTTCGGCATCGAGTTTGTCGGGATCAATGTCGTATTGAGGGACTTCCGCCGTGCCGCGCGTGATGAGGTGGGCGTGGCCGATGGCAATGCCTTTGCCCGCGGCTACACCGTGTAGGACGATGCTCATTATTCGCCCTCGCCGAAGTAGTCGTTGATGAGGTCGGTCAACGCCTGCATGGCGGCGGCTTCGTCTGCGCCTTCTGCTTCCAGCTCAATCACGGTGCCTTTGGCGGCGGCCAGCATCATCAGGCCCATGATACTTTTGCCGTTGACGCGGTTACCGTTTTTGGTGACCCAGACTTCGCTTTGGAATTGGGAGGCGGTTTGGGTGAATTTGCTGGAAGCGCGCGCGTGCAGGCCGAGTTTGTTGATGATTTCAATTTCTTGTTTGAGCATGGATGTCCCCTAAATGTAATGTTCGTAAAGTGAATGTTTTCAGACGGCCTTAGCCGTGTTCTTTGCACATCAGGTCTTCAGGTGCGGATGTAATGGCGAAAATGCCCCGGATGGCGGCTTCTTTGACGGTTTCGGTGAAGTCGGAGAGGTTTTCGGCTTGTGATGAGTATTGGATGGCTTTAATCATCATCGGGGCGTTGAGGCCGGTCAGGATGGCGGATTTGTTTTCGCGCACCAGCCGACGTGCGGCGTTGCATGGGGTTGCGCCGAAGATGTCGGTCATGATCAGCACGCCGCGGTTGTTGGGAAATTCCTGCAACGCGGCGATGGCGTTGTTGATGATGTCATTTTGATCCTCATCGGGCTGTACGCCGAGGATGTGGAGATTTTCGGGGAAGCCGTTGGGAAAGAAATGGTCGGCCAAACCGCGATAGGCTTCACCTATGGTTTCATGTGTAATGATTAACAAACCTATCATGATGTGTTCCTATTATTGGGGTTGAGGCCGTCTGAAGATTTTTCAGACGGCCTTTGTTTTATTTATTGTTTAAGGCGTAGATTTCGCCGAGGTTGCGCCAGCAGCCGGCGGCATCCATGCCGTAGCCGAAGACGTAGCGGTTGGGTACGTCCAAGCCGACATAATCGGCTTTGGTCGGTTTTTCTTTGTCGATCAGTTTGTTGGCAAACACGGCCGCACGGCAGCTTGCTGCGCCCATTTCCAACAGTTTTTCCTGAATGGCGGCCATGGTGTGGCCTTCGTCCAGAATGTCGTCCAAAACGACTACATGACGGCCTTTGATTTGCTCGGGGTCGGGCATGCGTTTCCAGTTGAACGCGCCGCCTGCGAGTTTGTC
>NZ_JBQCVF010000056.1:0-5188 GCF_051962515.1 Neisseria sp. P0009.S007
AACCCTGTAACAGCCAGCAGGGTTAAAAACGGCGCAACCAAAAGTCCGGCATAAAAATGCCATCGCCAAACAGTCAAATAACGGCGGTTAGCCTGTTGTTCATTTTGGGAAGTTGGTTTTGTTTCCATATATTCTCTTTATATAGTCAAAGCAGACTAATTATTACGAATTAGTATCAGGCATTTTAATCAAAAACATTCATTTAAGAAACCGTTTTTCCGATGCAGCTTTGAAATACTTCAATATTTAGTTTTCAGGCCGTCTGAAAAACAAAATAGACAGAAAACAACACTTTACTGAAAATCCGTTTTAATTATTGCGGTTTCGGCAGAATTTGGTAGAATACAGGCATTACTTATTTATTCATCAAGCCGCCAAGCTTTGGCGGCTTGTATTTTTATTTCCAATCCGGCTACCGCGCGTGGCCGGATAAAATTTTAAAAGCATCATCATGCTTTCATGGAGAACTCAATGCAAAAAATCCCTTTGACCGTCCGTGGTGCAGAATTGTTGAAACAAGAACTTCAACACCTCAAAAGCGTAGCACGCCCAGAAGTCATTGAAGCCATCGCCGAAGCACGTTCACACGGCGACTTGTCTGAAAACGCAGAATACGAAGCCGCCAAAGAGCGTCAAGGCTTTATCGAAGGCCGCATTGCCGAGTTGGAACACAAACTCTCTATGGCGCACATCATCAACCCTGCCGAAATCCATGCAGAAGGCAAAATTGTGTTCGGCACAACTGTGACACTGGAAGATTTGGAAACCGAAGAACAAGTTACCTACCAAATCGTCGGTGAAGATGAAGCAGACATCAAAGAACACAAAATCTACGTTGGCTCCCCCATTGCCCGAGCCCTGATCGGCAAAGAAGAAGGCGACGTTGCAGAAGTTCAAGCACCCGGCGGCGTGCGTGAATATGACATCATTGCCGTGCAATATATTTAAATAAACAAAAGGCCGTCTGAAAACATTTTCAGACGGCCTTTTGCTGTACCTAAAAACACCATAATCAAAGAAAATAAAATCTTCACAGGAGAAGCATAATGAATCTACTATACAAAATTATCCAAACCGCTGCCGCCATGTGGCTTGGTATGCAGCTGACAGCAGGCTATGTTACTGCCCCTATCCTATTCCGCATCCTGCCCAAAATGCTGGCAGGAGAAATTGCCGGCATTTTATTTGCTATTACAGCACTTTGTGGCTTAGTTATTTTTGGCGCAGCCTATGCCTTTTTCAGACGGCAGCTGGCCTTACTTTCTTGGTGGATATTGGTACTTTGGCTACTCTTAGCCTGTAATCATCTTTTGGTTACGCCGGTTATCGAGGCACACAAGTACGGACTAGATAACTGGTTACTGTCCCTAGTAGGTGGAACATTCGGCGTTTGGCACGGCTTATCCAGTATCATCTTTTTGATTTGTACAATACTCGCCGCTGTTTGCGTATGGAAATGGCCCAAGTCAAACTAATCTGTCTTAATAAAAGGCCGTCTGAAAATAAGTCTTTCAGACGGCCTTTTATTTTGAATCATGAATTCCCCGACTCTTCAAATATAAACCATAAAAAAATGCCCTGCAATATGCAGGGCATTTTTCAAAAACCGATTAAGGTTTAGCGTAACCGTGAACGCCATTGTAAGGAGCTGGGATCCAACCTTCATCAGTAGCAGGCAATTCGCCTTGACCTTCGATAGTTTGACCTGGAGCAACTTGACGAGTAACCACGCTGCGGATTTTAACATCAACGCGGCGGTCAGGCTCGATACAAGCGATAAGAGCAGCACGTTTCTTAGCTTTAGAAACTTTTTTGCCCAGTTTAGCAACTTCAGCTTCACAAGTAGCAGTCATTTGAGCTTGAGATTCGCCCAGACCTACTGCAGAGATTTTGCTAGAAGCAACGCCACGACCTACCAAGTAGTTAGCAACTACGTTGGCACGACGCTCAGACAGAGCTTGGTTGTATTGCTCAGAACCCATGAAGTCAGTGTGACCTTCAACACGTACAGTTTGTACGCTTTCGTTGCTCAGGCGTTGAGCCAAAGCGTTCAGGTTCTCTTGAGCTTCAGGACGCAGGTTGTCTTTGTCGAAGCCGAACAGAGTTTTAGAAGACAGGGAAACAGTTTCATCAACATACTCAGGAGCTTGTTGTACAGGAGCAACTGCTTCGCGGTCACCACATTCAACACGGCCTTCGGTAGCTTTGTCGAAGTAGCTGTTTTTCCAGCATTCGCCGTAGTTGTTACGGACGATTTCTTGAGATTGGCTGCTTACGGTGTAACCGTGTTTGGTGTGCGCTTCGCTGGCCATAGCGGTGCCAGAGGCAACCAAGGCAACGAACAATGCGCTTAATTTCAGCTGTTTGGTCATTTTATTCCCTCATCAAATTGTTATGCGGCGGACTAGGAAAGCAACCGCTGCAAAGTACCAATATACAGGCCGCAGTATCAAAACAGCGGCAAATCGGATATATCAGGTTGCACTATAAAGAAGCGCAAGGCAAACTGTCAATACTCGATGCCTTCAAACAATCATGAAGTGCCTGCTTCCTAGTAGTTAATCATGCCGAAAAATCAATCTTGTGTCATTAATTTAGGGCAAAATCAGACAATTCACCTACCTAAAGTTGTACAAAAACAACAAAACCCCTTTCCCTCTTCTTTCCTGAATTTCCTGTTTTCATATCATTAAAAGATATTTTCATTAAAAACAACCATTTTCAAAACTCGGGGCAAAACTGGGCAAAATATGTTAAATTACATGCCGTTTGTCGCACAAAATCCACAATAACAACGTATTCGGTACTACTACCATGAAACTGCAACAATTACGTTACGCCCTTGAAGTTTACCGGCACAATCTGAATGTCTCCGAGGCTGCCGATGCGCTTTTTACATCCCAGCCCGGCATTTCCAAACAAATCCGCCTGCTTGAAGAAGAATTGGGTATCCAAATTTTTATCCGCAGCGGCAAACGTGTGGTTTCCGTTTCGCAACCGGGCAAAGCCGTATTAGAGATTTCGGAACGGATTTTGCGTGATGTACAAAACATTAAAAATATCGGCAGCGAGTTTACCGATCACGACAGCGGCTCGCTAACCATCGCGACAACGCATACCCAGGCGCGCTATGCTTTGCCCAAAATCGTTGCGGAATTTGTCAAAAACTACCCTAAAGTCAATTTGACCATCAAACAAGGCAGCCCTTCTGCCATTGCCCAAATGGTCAGCAGCGGAGAAGCAGATTTGGCAATTATTACCGAACGCATTGACGATCACCCCGAGTTGGGCAAACTACCCTGCTACGAATGGAACCATGCCGTGATTGTTCCGCACGATCACCCTCTTTTGGACTGCCGCAATCCTTTAAGCCTTGAAGATTTAGCTTCTTTTCCGCTAGTTACTTACGAATTTGCTTTTAATTCCGGCAGCAGCATTGCGCGTACATTTAATAAAGCGCATATTGAGCAACCTGATGTTGCCTTATCGGCTGCCGATACAGATGTATTGAAGACGTATGTCCGCTTAGGCTTGGGCGTTGGTTTAATGGCGAAAATGGCGTACGATCCTGCGGTCGATCAAGATTTACAGCTGATTGATGCGGCACACTTATTTGAACCATCACCCACTTGGATAGCCTTACGCACCGATACCTACCTGCGCGGTTACGCGTATGACTTTATCCAGATGTTTGCACCGAAACTGACCAGAGAAGTAGTCGACCGCATTCTGTACACGCCGGTTGTTGAAGATTTTTCAATTTAATATCTGACTATAACTTGCGTAACTTAACAATTATTCTTTAATTCTTGTTAAAAAGGCCGTCTGAAATATTTCAGACGGCCTAAGATTCAGATAGCGTGCGAACAACCAGAAACCATTTTCTTCAAGGTTGTCGCATCTAAGATTTTGATGTGCTTGTGTTCAACAGAAATCAAGCCTTCATGATGGAATTTAGACAAGGTGCGGCTGACTGTTTCCAGTTTCAGCCCCAAATAGCTGCCGATTTCCTCACGCGACATCCGCAAGATAAAATCATTGGCGGCAAAACCTCGTGAATAGAGACGCTGAGACAGATTGAGTAAGAATGCTGCCAATCGCTCTTCAGCGCGCATATTGCCCAAAAGCAGCATAACGCCCTGATCTCGGACAATTTCGCGGCTCATCAAGCGGAAAAAGTGAGAACGGAGGCTGGGAATATCCTGACCAAGTTCTTCAATATGTGTAAACGGAAGCTCGCATACCTCGCTGTCTTCCAAAGCCACAGCATCACAGCTGTGAATATGGGAACAAATCCCATCCATACCGATCAGCTCGCCCGACATAAAAAAGCCGGTTACCTGATCTCGTCCATCTTGGCTGGCAACTGTTGTCTTAAAGAAGCCCGCACGGATGGCAAATAAAGAGGTAAACGGCTCGCCGGCACGGAACAGGTATTCACCTTTTTTCAGACGGCGGCTTTGACGGATAACCGCGTCTAATTGTGAAAATTCGTTAGGCATCAGTCCGACAGGCAAACACAGCTCGCGTAAAGAACATGTGGAACACAAGGTTTTCATTTGATGTGTTGCATTGTGTGTGGCCATAACGCACCTTTAATTTGCTTAGTTCTCTCAATCCCTGATGAAGCCGAATAACTATTGACCCATGTCAAAGTTGGCATATCATTATGAGGCATTCTACCAAACTATCGAAATTTTGACTAAAATTTTCCCTAATTTCCTTACTTCATACTACAAGCCCCGACCATGAAAATCATCCCTATCTCAAATAACACTAACACAAACAATGAATTACCGGAATTCGACCGCGAATTGATTGCCAGTTTGCCATCAAGCGGTCCACGTTATACATCCTATCCGACCGCCGACCGCTTCCATGAAGGCTTTAAAGAAGCCGAATATATCCAAGCTTTAAACCTGCGTAACATGGGCGCGCTCAACAAACCCCTTTCACTCTACATCCACATCCCCTTCTGCAATACCATCTGCTACTACTGCGGCTGCAACAAAATCATTACCAAAGACAAAAGCCGTGCCGATGCCTATATCCAGTATCTGGAAAAAGAAATGGAGTTGCTGGCACCGCATTTAGGCGGACGACACCAGCTTGCGCAACTCCACTTCGGCGGCGGCACGCCGACATTCCTAAGCGACGACCAACTCGAACGCGTCTTCGAAATGATCCG
>NZ_JBQCVF010000056.1:5288-12619 GCF_051962515.1 Neisseria sp. P0009.S007
GCGCAACTCCACTTCGGCGGCGGCACGCCGACATTCCTAAGCGACGACCAACTCGAACGCGTCTTCGAAATGATCCGCAAATACTTCCAGCTCATCCCCAACGGCGAATACTCCATCGAAATCGACCCGCGCAAAGTCAGCCGCAAAACCGTCCTCAAACTGGGCAAACTCGGTTTCAACCGCATGAGTGTCGGCATTCAAGACTTCGATCCTAAAGTGCAGGCAGCCGTCAACCGTATCCAAAGTTACGAAGAAACCAAAGAAGTCATCGATGCCGCCCGCGAAGCAGGGTTCAAATCCGTCAGTGTCGATTTGATTTACGGCCTGCCGCACCAAAACACCGAAAGCATCAAAACCACCATCGACACGGTCTTGTCGCTTGACCCTGACCGCCTCGCCCTCTACCACTACGCCCACCTGCCGCATATCTTCAAACCGCAACGCCGTATCGACACCAATGTCGTTCCCGGCAGCGAAGAAAAACTCGATATGCTGCAATATTGCGTCCAAACCCTGACTGAGCGCGGCTACGTTTTCATTGGCATGGACCACTTTGCCAAACCTGACGACGAACTCTCCATCGCCCTCAAAGAAGGCTTCCTGCAACGCAACTTCCAAGGCTACTCAACCTATGCCGACTGCGATTTGGTAGCGATCGGCGTGTCCTCTATCGGCAAAATCGGCAGCACCTACTCCCAAAACGAGCGCGACATCGATGCCTATTACGCCGCTCTTGATGCCGGACATCTGCCGATTATGCGCGGCTACCAGCTTGATCAAGACGATATCCTGCGCCGCAACATTATTCAGGATTTAATGTGCCGCTTCTCGCTTGATTATCAAATTTACGAAAGCGTGTTCGGCATTCCGTTTAGCCGCTATTTTGCAGCCGAACTGGAAGATATGAAGCAACTTGAAACCCTCGGCCTGGTCCGTCTCAAACCGCACAGCCTGACCGTGACACCGAAGGGCCGTTTCCTGATCCGCAACATCGCCATGGTGTTCGACTACCATTTGCGCCATAAAGAAACCAAAGCCAAATACTCGCAAACCGTATAAACAGGAATGGAAAAGGTCGTCTAAAAATTTTCAGACGACCTTTGTTTTTATTTTCAATACTTTCGGGTAACATAAAACCATATTTTCCGCTTTATCAGAATTCAAAGTTAATTTGTATAGGCGCGTATCCTATGGTTACCGAACAGCAAAACGATATCCTCAGCATCAATCAAGTACAGCTTCTCCTTGCAGAAAAACGCACGGCACTTGCTATCATGCGTACGGGCATTGCCGTTTTCGCACTCCCTTTGTCTATTTTCAGTGCGCTGATTGCGACATCGAAATGGTACGAGGCCGTTGATGTTTGGCCTTTGCTCGTACTGGTCAGTCTGATGAACATCAGCTTGATTATTTTCTCGGTCTATCTAATTACCCGCTCGCTCCGTAGAATGCACCAATATGACCAGCTGATTGCCGATATCAAATACAACAATCAGTCTTTGCGCAAACTGATTAAGTCATAAAATGCAGATAGTTGGGGCTACACATAGGTCGTCTGAAAATCAAAATATAGCGGAACTCCAAATATGTATTAAAACATGATTCTGCCAAACATACCGTAATTATTCTTGGTGACGTTACTGTACACTTTGCTCCCCCATTTGAATCGATACGATACCATTGAAGTAATTGGGATTAAAATGAACAACAAATATAAAGAATGGATAAAAATCATACTGCTCCCTCATTTAATAACGGCTATTTTTTTAGGGCCAGCAATAATTGTTTTTTGGTCAGGTGGATTTATCGGTCTCTATTCTGTTATAAACGTGTTCAGTGAATTAGGATCGCTTAAATATTATATTTATATTGGAATTCCTTTAATTTTTATAATGTTCTTACTTGGGTTTTATTGGAGAAATCTGAAAATAGGGAAGATACTGACTTCTTCTGCGATATATTTATGGTTTCTCTTAGGTTTTTTATGCCTAGGGTGGCAGATATAAACTTATTGAAATGATCAACTCAATTGGATATTAGGAACCCTGCTGGATACACCGATCGTGTGTAGACAAATACGAATGCAGTCTGCAATTTTGGTTTGTCCAGTCTCTTGTCTCAAACGCTTTTAAAATATGGAACAACCTGATTTTTTCCCCATCCCCAGTCCCTGCATCGGCGTTTGTGAAGCCAATGCCAAAGGCTATTGCAAAGGCTGCCTGCGCAGCCGGGAAGAGCGCTTGTACTGGCTCCAGATGACCGACAGCCAAAAGCATCAAGTCATGCACCTTCTATCCCTCAGGAAAGCCAAAATCCGCAACCGCAAAATGGAAAAAACCGAAACGGGCGAACATCCGGTTCAAAACCTGCTCGATTTCTAAATTGCCCTTGCCTACCGCACACCACAATAAGGAAAAACATGAAAAAACTGCTTGCCTGCCTGCTTGTGCCATTGACTGCCCTCGCCCTGGGCGCCTGCAAACCCGCCGCGATCTCACCCGACAACAAACCTGCCGAACTTAACTGGCAGCAGCCTAAACTGACCAGCAATGTTTGGAAAATCAGCAAAGAAGGCCAACCCGATTCCTACCTGCTCGGCACCATCCACATGGGACGAACCAATCAAACTTTGTCTTCCGATGCGGTCAAACTGTTGCAATCCACCAACCAACTGACCACAGAAATTGACCCACTGCCGGACAGCAGTCCGGAAACGAAAAAAATGTATCAAAAATACTTCAAAGAAGTCATGAGTACCGAACCGCTTAGCCGCAAGCTTGGCAAAACAGATTTCCGTCTTTTACAAGAAATCTATTCAAAAAATGAAGAAAGCCGACCCATCACCAGAATTGCCGACAAACTCCACCCGTGGGCAGCATTGGTTTTTGCCGGCAGCGCATTTCCCCAAGGATATAGCGCAGAAACCGGTGCAGATATGTTGCTGACCAACGCAGCAGTCAATATCAACAAACCGCGTAGTTCATTAGAAAGCTTGGACGAAGTTTCCGCAATCTTCAAAGCACAGCCTGAAGAAACCATGCTCAACTTTCTGAAAGCCAGCATTAAAACCAATAAAGAAGAAACCGAAGATATCAAAAAACTCCATCAAGCCTATTCAGAAGGCCGCTTTGAAGAACTCATCCCACTTTTGGAAGAAACCGAACAGTGCACCCTCAAACGTGTTGATGCTAAACACGCCAAAGCCATGTCCGATTGGCTGAAAAACGACCTCCTGATCCGCCGTAACTTGGCATGGCTACCTGAAATCCGCAAGCAATCGGCCAAACAAAGCACCCTCTTTGCTGTCGGCATTGCCCATTTACCCAGCGGAAAAGGCTTAATCGAACTATTGCGTCAAGAAGGCTATCAAGTAACGCCCGAACCCAAAGTTCTGATTTGGCAATAAACTCCAATCCAACAACAAGGCCGTCTGAAAGTCTTTCTTTCAGACGGCCTTTATTTAATCTCTATTAAATGAAGCGGTAAGCAGCGTTAAGCGTAACAATCAATCGCCCAATGCAGCTACCATCACCGCTTTAATCGTGTGCATCCGGTTTTCTGCCTGATCAAACACAATGCTGGCTTCGCTTTCGAAAACTTCTTCCGTTACTTCCACACCATTCAGACCGAATGTCTCATAAATCCATTCACCGACTTTGGTTTCACGATTATGGAAAGCAGGCAGGCAATGCATAAACTTGACTTGCGGATTTTCCGCCGCCGCCATCAATTCAGGCGTAACTCGGTAATCTTTCAGCAAATCGATACGTTCCTGCCACGCCTCTTTAGGCTCACCCATGCTGACCCACACATCGGTATGGATAAAATCCACGCCTTTTACGGCTTCTTTCACATTCTCCGTCAACAGAATCCGTCCGCCGGTCTCTTTGGCAACAGCCTGCACCGTCTCGATAATGTTTTCAGACGGCCACAAACTTTTCGGCGCACCGATACGCACGTCCATGCCCAGTTTCGCAGCCAACACCAGCAACGAATTGGCCATGTTGTAACGCGCATCGCCGACATAGGCAAACGCAATTTGGTTCAAAGGCTTGTCGCTATGCTCGCGCATCGTCAGCGCATCAGCAAGCATTTGAGTCGGGTGGAACTCGTTGGTCAAACCATTGAACACAGGCACGCCTGCATACTTGGCCAGCTCTTCCACCACATCCTGCCCAAAGCCGCGATATTCGATACCGTCAAACATCCGCCCTAAAACGCGCGCCGTATCCTTAATACTTTCCTTATGCCCAATTTGGCTGGCAGACGGCTCCAGATAAGTTACCCCTGCCCCTTGATCACGCGCAGCCACTTCAAACGCGCAACGGGTGCGGGTTGATGTTTTCTCGAAAATCAGGGCAATGTTTTTTCCCTGCATCCGCTGCACCTCGCGCCCTGCTTTTTTAGCAGCTTTCAATTCGGCGGCAAGGTCGAGATAGGTGGTGATTTCTTCCGGCGTAAAATCCAAAAGTTTTAAAAAATGGCGGTTTTTCAGGCTCATGTCTTATTTCTCTTTTTTCTAGCGTGGGCGTTGCCCAACATTTTTCTCCATGCAGATTTTTCCGGGCTTCCCCGACCTTCTGCTACTCAATTTTTCAGCGTGCGAAGCCTGCCCCTAATGCAGATCCTCTCAAAACAAGGCCGTCTGAACCTCGCCTCTCTCCAAGGCAAGCAACGATTGTTTGCGGTTCAAACCGCCTGCGTAGCCGGTCAGTTTGCCGTCACTACCGATAACACGGTGGCAGGGAATCAGGATAGACACCTTGTTCTGCCCGTTTGCAGCGGCAACGGCG
This sequence comes from Neisseria sp. P0009.S007, assembly GCF_051962515.1. NCBI lineage: Bacteria > Pseudomonadati > Pseudomonadota > Betaproteobacteria > Neisseriales > Neisseriaceae > Neisseria > Neisseria sp. P0009.S007. The sequence goes on from NZ_JBQCVF010000056.1 coordinate 10,082, forward strand.
CGGACGGCTCTAGGATTACCCAACTGTTGCGCCTGCTTCTTGTAGCTGCGCGTTTCGCCGTAAGGAATAGTCAGCAGCGCATTCCACACCTGCTGCTGAAAGGCTGTACCTATCGTTTCCAAAGGCGTCGCAAAAACTTTTAGACGGCCTTGGAAGTATAAATCCAATTCTTGACGCAAAAGTTGCGTTTGCTCATTTTCTTGGAAAATAAACTGTCCGTTCAAAGCTTTTTGGACAGCCATGATTTCCTGTTCCATATGTTTCTGCCCGACAAATTCCAGCAGACACAAACCCTTGCTGCCGAACACCGCCAACATCTCGCCCAACGGCGTGGCAACCGCGGCCGCAGTCAGTTCGTTCGGACTATCAGGATAACGCGTTTCCAACAGTCGGATAGCTCGGCGGATACGGACATATTCTTCAGGCGCACAACCGATACAGTCAATAAAATCCTGCTCAAACTGCTTGGCTTCGTGTTCGGTAAGACGCTCGTGCAGTAAGGCTTCGAGAGTAGCGGGAAAGTCAGTTTCCAACTGCTCTCGGATTTCATTCCACTTTGATGGAAGCTCGTTTAAAGAAGGCAGAGTAATCATATTTTGCCTTGTTCAATTATCGATAACTTAAGAGAAAACCGAAAGAGCAAAAGAATCGTATCGCCCTATCGTTTTTCAAAGCCTACGGTACGGCCTTTTCACTTCAACAGGCGTTTCAACATACCTTCATACACCGCCGACAACTTCGGAATATCTTCCAAACGTACGTTTTCGTTGATTTGGTGGATGGTCGCGTTAGACGGGCCTAATTCGATGAGCTCTTTCGCAATGGCTTTGATGAAGCGTCCGTCCGAAGTGCCGCCGGTGGTGGACAATTCAGCCTCAACGCCACAAATCTCGGCAATGGCTTCGCGTGCCACATCGGTCAGTTTTCCTGCCTGTGTCAGGAAAGGTTGGCCTGAGCAAGACCACTGCAAATCGTATTGCACGCCGTGTTTATCCAAAATGGTATGAACGCGTTGTTTCAGCCCTTCTTCAGTAGACTCGGTAGAGAAACGGAAATTGAATTTGACGTTTAGCTCGCCCGGAATCACATTGGTCGCGCCTGTGCCGCCGTTAATATTGGAAATTTGGAAACTGGTCGGCGGGAAGTATTCGTTGCCCTCGTCCCAGACTTCCTGCGTCAGCTCCAGCAAGGCCGGGGCAAAAGTATGCACGGGATTGATTGCCAAATGCGGATAGGCAATATGGCCTTGCTTGCCTTTGATGGTCAGATTGCCCGACAACGAGCCGCGTCGGCCGTTTTTCAACATATCGCCCAATTTATCCACGGCAGTCGGTTCGCCGACGATACAGTAATCAATCAATTCGCCACGCGCTTTCAATACATCGACAACTTTGGTTGTGCCATCCAGCGCATCGCCCTCTTCGTCTGAAGTAATCAGGAGCGCGATACTGCCTTGATGATCGGGATATTCGGCAACGAAACGCTCACAGGCGGTAACGAAGCAGGCAATGCTGGTTTTCATGTCCGCCGCGCCGCGGCCATACAGACGGTCTTCACGCTCGGTCGGTTCAAACGGAGGCGAATCCCATTTTTCAACAGGACCTGTCGGCACAACGTCGGTATGTCCGGCAAAGCAGAACACCGGAGCCTGAGTACCGCGGCGCAACCAAATGTTTTTGGTGTCGCCGAAATGAAGCTCTTCTACGGCAAAACCGATTTTTTGCAGGCGTTCGGCCAGCAGTTGTTGGCAGTTTTGGTCATCCGGCGTAACGGACGGGCGGGAAATCAGCTCTTTGGCAAGCTCTAGGGATTGGGTTTCGGTCATATTTGCTCACTTTGAGAAACAGGCCGTCTGAAACGTTCTGAATATGATTTTCAGACGGCCTTGAGTTTATTTGAAGATACTGAATGGGCAGTTTCCCTTTCTGCATCCTGATTTATTTTCCATGACAAGCTTCATACAGCGGCAGTAAGTCTTCCACTGTTTCCACTATCCATTTCGCGACATCCTGCTTGCCCAAATCATCGCGTTCGATGTGTTTGCCGATACAGAAGAAATCTTTATCGTCTCGAAGCTTTCTATCGCCGTCGCTTTGTTGGGCAACGGTACGATAATCGTCATATTCGCTTTCCGCACCGTGCCACATATCGAAGGAAGCGTATTTTTCAGTATCAAAATTATCCAGCCAGCGGTTGTAATCAGGCAGCGCAATGGGAGAAACATCGGCTTTATAGCAATGCCAGTCCAAGCTGACGCTCAAACGGCGGCGATTCAGCAAAATCGATAAAATCGCTGCGGAATTTTTATATTGTTCGTATTTGAAATAGGCAAAAAAATGGGCGCGGACCTGCCAGCCGTTACACCAGCGTTCGATATGCGGCGGCGCAAACGGTGCACCCAATTCGGCGGCAACCTGCTGGATTAGCTGCTGCCATACCTGCCAGTTTTCTTTATAGTCTGCCTTGATTTGCGGAATGCTTTCAGGCTGGTATTTTTTAAGCTGGGAAAACTGGAAAAAAGGGATATTGAACAAATCG
>NZ_JBQCVF010000057.1:0-12455 GCF_051962515.1 Neisseria sp. P0009.S007
ACATCCATGCCGCGTTTGGCAACATTACCGATAACGTAAATATCGGCTTTAAATTCGTCCAATTGAGCGGCATCAAAACCTTCATGTACGTCTATGCCCAAGGCTTCAAGCTGGGTGCTCATCGGCGGATACATCTTTGCGTCGCAACCGCTGACTTTAAAACCTGCTTCTTTGGCAATAGCCGCTACGCCGCCCATAAATGTGCCGCCGATACCGATAATGTGGATGTGTTTCATGATAAGACTGTCTTTGGATAAATTAATTTTAAAGCCGTCATTATAACGGAGTTTGGATAAAGAAAGGGGTCGTCTGAAAAGTTAGGCAACAACAAGAATAGGAAAAAATGCGAAGAATTGATTTTAAAAGGAGGGCGTTGAGGTTTTGCAAGTATGGGATTGGGGTTAGCCCTGCTTTGGAAAGAGTTATTTGATACGGTAAAGTCGTTCACGAAGGTCAGGTGAAGCATTGCCTCGAACTCCTCCATGCTTGATAGCGTGAAGTTTTCGATAATAGGTTTACTTGGATAGACTTTAGAGAATGGGGGGTATTCAATTAATGCCGTCTGAAAAATAAGTCCTGAGCAAACCACGCTACGACTTATTTTCAGACGGCATTTGTATTCTGTGTTTTGCGATTTCTATTAAAGCGCTGCTTCCGAGCGTTCACCGGTACGGATACGGATAGCTTCTTCAACCGGATAAATGAAGATTTTACCGTCACCGATTTTGCCGGAATGTGCGGTTTCTAAAATGGCATCAACAGCCTGATCGACTTTGTCGTCAGCCAATACCAATTCGATTTTCACTTTAGGCAGGAAATCAACTGCGTATTCTGCGCCGCGATAAATTTCCGTATGGCCTTTTTGGCGGCCGAAACCTTTGACTTCGCTGACGGTCATGCCGGTAATGCCGATTTCAGTCAGGATTTCGCGTACATCGTCGAGTTTGAAAGGTTTGATAATAGCTTCGATTTTTTTCATATTAAGTCTCCTTGTTTGCAAAAAGGCCGTCTGAAACATTCAGACGGCCTTTGTTCCATCAAGTTCGTTCAAATTTTATTTGAGTGAACTTATTTCTTTTTCTGAGCCGGTAGGTCGGTACATACGCCCAATGCCACTTCCGCAGCCATACCGATGGATTCTCCCAGGGTTGGGTGTGGGTGGATGGTTTTACCGATATCGGCGGCATCACAGCCCATTTCAATCGCCAAGCAGACTTCACCGATCATATCGCCGCCGTTAGGACCAACGATACCGCCACCGATGATGCGGCCGGTTTCAGCATCAAAAATCAGCTTGGTGAAACCATTGTCGCAACCGTTGGCAATTGCACGGCCGGAAGCAGCCCATGGGAAGTTGGCTTTGGTAATTTTGCGGCCGGAAGCTTTGGCAGACAACTCGGTTTCGCCAACCCATGCCACTTCAGGAGAAGTGTAAGCAACACCCGGAATAACGCGCGCGTCAAAGTAGGCTTTATGGCCGGCACAGTTTTCCGCAGCAACGTGGCCTTCGTGAACGGCTTTGTGTGCCAACATCGGTTGACCGACGATGTCGCCGATAGCGTAGATGTGCGGCACGTTGGTGCGCATTTGTTTGTCCACTTCGATGAAGCCGCGGTCAGTTACAGCAACGCCTGCTTTTTCGGCGCTGATGAGTTTGCCGTTAGGCGCACGACCGGCAGCCACCAATACGGCATCGTAACGTTGTGGCTCTTTAGGCGCATTTGCACCTTCAAAAGTAACGTAAACGCCGTCTTCTTTAGGCTCAACAGCAACAGTTTTGGTGTTGATCATGATGTTGTCAAAACGGTATTCGTTTTGTTTTTGCCATACTTTAACCAAGTCGCGGTCTGCGCCTTGCATCAGGCCGTCCATCATTTCAACAACATCCAGGCGAGACCCCAAAGTGCTGTAAACCGTACCCATTTCGAGACCGATAATACCACCGCCGATGATCAACAGTTTGCCTGGTACTTCTTTCAGAGCCAGTGCACCGCTGGAATCGATGATGCGTGGATCTTCAGGAATGAAAGGCAGTTTGGTTACGCGGCTACCTGCTGCAATGATACAGTTTTTGAAGGCAACGATTTTTTTCTCGCCGGTAGGAGTCGCTTGCTCGTACACGTCGCCGGTAGTCAGCGACACTTCCAAGTGGTGCGGATCTAAGAATTGGCCGTCGCCTTGGATAACGTCTACTTTACGGCCTTTGGCCATGCCTGCCAAACCGGTAGTCAAACGGGAAACCACGCCGTCTTTGTAAGCACGCAGCATGTCGATATCGAGTTCAGGCTCTGGGTATTTGATACCGTTGGCAGCCAAGTGACGCACTTCATCGATAACGGCAGCATTGTGCAACAGGGCTTTGGAAGGGATACAGCCAACGTTCAAGCAAACGCCGCCCAAAGTTTTGTAACGCTCGACGATGGCAACTTTCAAGCCTTCGTCAGCAGCGGCAAATGCAGCAGAATAACCGCCAGGGCCGCCACCCAATACAACTACGTCGTATTCGGCATCGGCAGAACCGCCGAATTGAGCAGCTTGAGGAGCAGGAGCGGCTGCTTTAGGTGCTTCTTGCGCAGGAGCAGCTGGTGCTTCGGCTTTAGGAGCGGCAGCCGCACCTTCGGCTTCAACGACTGCAATCAAGCCGCCTTCGGAGATTTTATCGCCGACTTTAACTTTAACTTCTTTAACGACACCTGCAACTTCGGCAGGTACGTCCATAGTGGCTTTATCGGTTTCCAAAGTAATCAGGGTATCGTCCACAGCAATGGTGTCGCCTACATTTACTTCAACCGCAATAATATCTACGTTTTCGTGACCGCCAATGTCGGGCACTTTTAATTCAACTAAGCTCATGTCTAATCTTTCTGAATGATGTTCGGACTTCTTTTTTCAGACGGCCTGAGTAAAAAGGCCGTCTGAAAATGCTCGGATTACAGAGTAATGCGGCGGAAGTCTTTCAACAGGTTAGCCAGGAATACGGTAAAGCGCATACCGGCGGCACCGTCGATGACGCGGTGGTCGAAGGACAGGCTCAATGGGCACATCAGGCGAGGAGCGAATTCTTTGCCGTTCCAAACCGGTTTAATTTGGGATTTGCACACGCCCAAGATGGCAACTTCAGGAGCATTCACGATTGGCGTGAAGCCTGTACCGCCGATACCGCCCAAGCTGGAAATGGTAAAGCATGCGCCTTGCATTTCTTGTGGTTTGAGCTTGCCTTCGCGGGCTTTTTTAGACAATTCGGTCAGCTCTTGGCTGATTTGTTTCAAGCCTTTTTGATCCACGTCTTTGATTACTGGAACAACCAAGCCGTTTGGCGTGTCTGCTGCGAAACCGATGTTGAAGTAGTTTTTCAGCACCAAGTTGTCGCCATCCAAAGAGGCGTTGAATTCAGGGAAGGCTTTCAGTGCAGCAACAGAGGCTTTAATGATGAAGGCCAATGGAGACAGTTTCACGCCTTCGCGTTCCCATTCTTTGTTCAGCTGTTTGCGGAATTCTTCCAATTCGGTCATATCCGCTTCCTCGTGTACGGTAACGTGAGGAATCACAACCCAGTTGCGAGACAGGTTTTGACCAGAGATTTTCTTAATGCGAGACAGTTCTTTAACTTCGACGCTGCCGAATTTAGAGAAGTCAACTTTAGGCCATGGCAACAAGTCCAGACCACCGCCCAAAGAGGCAGCGGCAGGTTTGCCTGCACCGCTTTGCATAACGGATTTAACGAAGGCTTTAACGTCTTCGCCCATGATACGGCCTTTCAGACCGGTACCTTTAACTTGACCCAAATCTACACCCAATTCGCGCGCCAGTTTACGTGCGGAAGGACCTGCATGGGCTTTGGCAAAAGCAGCTTCGTCAATTTTGGCAGCTGCAGGTGCAGCTGGAGCAGGCGTAGCGGCTGGTGCGGGAGCAGCAGGAGCCGGAGCAGCGGCTGGTGCAGGTGCGGCAGCTTGAGCGGCAGGAGCAGGAGCAGCTGCGGCGGAACCGGCGGTTTCTACTTCGATAATGGCAGAACCTTCAGATACTTTGTCGCCAACTTTTACAAATACGGCTTTAACAACACCGGCTTCTGTACATGGTACGTCCATAGTGGCTTTGTCGGTTTCCAGAGTAATCAGAGTGTCGTCAACGGCAACAGTGTCGCCAACTTTAATTTCAACGGCAATAATGTCTACATCTGTATGACCGCCAATATCCGGGACAACAACTTTTACAGTTGCCCCGCCTGCAGGGGCTGCGGCAGGAGCGGCAGCGGGAGCTGCAGGAGCCGGGGCTGCATCGGCAGCGGCGGCATCGGTTTCAACGGTCAGAATAACGCCGCCTTCAGAGATTTTATCGCCAACTTTAACTTTAACTTCTTTCACGACACCGGCTGCATCGGCAGGTACGTCCATAGTGGCTTTGTCGGTTTCTAAAGTAATCAGGGTGTCGTCAACGGCAATGGTGTCGCCTGCTTTAACTTCTACAGCGATGATGTCGACGTTTTCATGACCGCCGATATCAGGGACTTTGATTTCTACGATACTCATTTGAGTTCCTTTAATATTTTCAGTTTGATGCCGTCTGAAAACTGTTTCACACGGCATCGGTACAGTTTGTCTGTTCAAACCATTCAAACATTTGGTTTTCAGACGGCCTAATGTTAACAGGCCGTCTGAAACATCAATTAGCGTTTCCAGCTAGGAGCTGCATCGGCTTTAATACCATATTTTTCAATGGCTTGTTGAACGGTTTCTTTGCTGACTTTGCCCTGTTCGGCCAGAGCGCTCAATGCAGCAACGGCAACGTTGTAGCGGTCAACTTCGAAGAAGCTGCGCAGGTTGGCACGGCTGTCGGAACGACCGAAGCCATCGGTACCCAAGACGTGGTAGTCGTTAGGGATGTAGGCACGGATACGGTCAGCATAGCTGCGGATGTAGTCGGTAGCGGCAATAACCGGACCGTCATGACCTTGCAGTTGAGAAGTAACAAACGGTACTTTTGCAGTTTCCAATGGGTTCAGACGATTGAAGCGTTCCACTTCGATGGCATCGCGGTGCAGCTGGTTGAATGATGGGCAAGACCAGATGTCTGCTTCTACGCCGAAGTCGGCTTTCAACAATTCGGCACCGGCAATGACTTCTTGCAGGATGGTACCGGAACCCATCAATTGGACTTTTTTATCGCCTTTGCCGCCGGCTTTCAGCAAGTACATACCTTTCAGGATGTCTTGTTCTACGCCTTCAGGCATGTCCGGATGGGTATAGTTTTCATTCATCAGGGTGATGTAGTAGAACACGTCTTCGTGGTTAACATACATACGGCGCAAGCCATCGTGTACGATAACGGCTACTTCATATTGGAATGTCGGATCGTAAGTTACACAGTTTGGAATCAAATCTGCTTGAATGTGGCTGTGGCCGTCTTCATGTTGCAAACCTTCGCCATTCAGTGTTGTACGGCCGGCTGTACCACCCAGCAGGAAACCGCGTGCATGCATATCGCCTGCTGCCCATGCCAAGTCGCCGACGCGTTGGAAACCGAACATAGAGTAGTAGATGTAGAAAGGAATCATGGCAAAGTCGTTGTTTGCGTAGCTGGTCGCAGCAGCAATCCAGTCAGCCATAGCACCTGGTTCGTTAATACCTTCTTGCAAGATTTGACCGTCAACAGATTCTTTATAGAACATCAGTTGGTCTTTATCTTGAGGAGTGTATTGTTGGCCTTTAGGGTTCCAAATACCGTATTGACGGAACATACCTTCCATACCGAACGTACGGCTTTCATCTGGAACGATAGGCACCACGCGTTTGCCGATTTTTTTGTCTTTCAACAAAGTAGACAGGATGCGGACGAAAGCCATGGTGGTTGAGAATTCACGGTCACCGCTGGATTTCAGTTGAGTCTCAAATGCTGACAGTTCAGGCACTTCCAGAACTTCTTGGGTAGGTTTGCGTTGAGGCAGGTAGCCACCCAAAGCTTCACGGCGTGCATGCAGGTATTTGTATTCTTCGCTGTCGGGAGCAAAAGTCAGGTAAGGCAGGTTGCCACTGTCGATTTGCTCGTCGGTAACAGGAATGTCAAAGCGATCACGGAATTGTTTCAGAGAAGCTTTGTCCATTTTCTTGGCTTGGTGAGCAACGTTTTGACCTTCGCCGGATGCACCCATGCCGTAACCTTTAATGGTTTTAGCCAAAATGACAGTAGGTTTGCCGTCGGCGTGGTTCACTGCGCGGTCGTAAGCGTTGTACACTTTTTGAGGGTCGTGACCACCGCGGTTCAATGCCCAAATTTGTTCATCAGTCATATCGGCGACCAATGCTTTCAGTTCAGGCGTATTGAAGAAGTGTTCGCGAACGTATGCACCGTCTTTGGATTTGTAAGTTTGGTAGTCACCGTCCAGGCACTCTTCCATACGTTTGCGCAGGATGCCATCTTTGTCTTTTGCCAAGAGGCGGTCCCAACGACGACCCCAGATGACTTTCACAACATTCCAGCCGGCGCCGGCAAAGTTGCCTTCCAGCTCTTGAATGATTTTGCCGTTACCGCGTACTGGACCGTCCAAACGTTGCAGGTTACAGTTGATGACGAATACCAGGTTATCCAAGCCTTCGCGTGAAGCCAGAGCAATAGCACCTTGGCTTTCAGGTTCATCCATTTCGCCGTCGCCACAGAATACCCATACTTTACGGCCTTTGGTTTTAGCTAGGCCGCGAGATTCCAAGTATTTCAGGAAACGGGCTTGGTAAATCGCCATCAATGGGCCAAGACCCATAGATACGGTTGGGAATTGCCAGAAGTCAGGCAACAGGTGAGGGTGAGGATAGGAAGGCAGACCATGACCGGCAACTTCTTGACGGAAGTTGTTCAATTGGTCTTCAGTCAGACGGCCTTCAACGAAAGCGCGTGCGTAGATACCAGGGGCAACGTGGCCTTGGAAGAATACCAAATCGCCTTCTTCGCCTTCACCTTTAGCTTTCCAGAAGTGGTTGAAGCCGACTTCGTACATAGTGGCGGCTGATTGGAAAGATGCAATGTGTCCACCCAATTCCAAATCTTTTTTACCTGCGCGCAAAACGATAGCGGCAGCGTTCCAACGAACGAATGCACGGATACGGTGTTCGATGTTTTGGTCGCCGGGAATGCCTTTTTCGTTTTCAACGGAAACAGTATTCAAATATGGAGTAGTGGTGCCGTGAGGCATGCGGATGCCTTTGTCACGGCTGTATTTGACCAAACTTTCCAGCAGGTATTGGGCGCGTTCGCTGCCTTCATATTCTAAAACAGAGCTTAACGCGTCTAACCATTCTTTGGTTTCAATTGGGTCAACATCGTGTAATTGGGTGGACATAATATCTATCCTTGTGTTGAGTGTTTTTCAATGACGGAGTAGTACCCCGATATTTTCGTTTGTGAACAAATACGGCTTATAAACGAAAATTCCAAGAGTCAAATTCGAAAAAATTTTAATTATTTAAATATTTTCAATACGTTATATGTAGAAATGAAAATTCTGAAAAATTAAAATTTTTTGCAAACTGGCTAACCTGCAAATGCTATCAGTAATTGGGCAAACTGGCAAATCGCGCTGTTGATATTAATAAGAAGGGTAGAGGTTGAATTGATGATTTTTTGAGAGTGCCCTTATGATGGTTTTTAAATCGGAATATTAAACAGACACGGTAAAAGTCTCTGTTGTTTTGATGAATAAATTCGGATACGAAAATTAATTTTCAAAATTTGTCTAAAATCGAAAATTAAATTTAGACTTTGAGTTTAAAAAAGAAAATTCAGACCGTGTTATTTTTTACAAGCGAATGGGCCGTCTGAAGATTTTGAAAGAGGTTAAGAAAGAGTGAAATTCTAAGAAGACGATGATTGAGGATGCGAAAATTAAAAAAATGACATGCACAGGCTGGTTGAATAGCTGGGCATGTCATTTATCTAGTAGTCTGAGAATTTCAGACGGCCTTTAAACTGTAGAGGATTTTTGAGCAAATTGCTTCCATTGAGCTAAAAGCTCTTTGAGAACATCTTGCTGCTCATGTCCATGTTGGATGGCTTCTTGCAGCCAAAAACATGCGTTATTGATGTCTTTCTCTACACCCAGGCCGTGGTAATACAGACAGGCAAGATTATATTGAGCCATTGTATCCCTTTGTTTGGCTGCCGCTTCAAACCATTTCGCCGCTTGGGCATAATCGACAGGTACGCCTTGTCCGCTGTAATACATCATGCCAAGATTGGTTTGTGATTTGCTGTGTCCTCGTTCTGCAGACTGAAGGTATAGCTCCAGTGCTTCGGCATAATTTTGTTGGCGTTTTAAACCATAGTGGGCCGCGAATGCCAGTTTGTATAGGCGCTCGGCCTCTTGGCGCTGGAGGGCGATTTCTTTGGTCAGCTCGTAGTTTTGCTGGTTATTCAACGCGCTGTCAGAAAGAAGTTTTTGGTAAGCGACAAGATTGCCTAAGTCGGCTGCGCGTTGATAATACTGACGGGCGGTGTCTGCATCAACTGCTCGTCCCAATCCGTAGCGATGGATATCTCCCAAAAGGCGCAAGCCTTCCGGGTCATTTTGATCCGCAGCAGACTTAGCATGTTGATAGGCCTTTTGAGGGTCTCGTTCGGTGTTTTTTCCCAAAAGATAGATTTCGGCAAGCGCTACATGCGCATTGCTGTCTCCTTGTTCTGCCGCTTTTTCAAACCATTCTAATGCCTCGGCAGGGTTTGAGGCCGATAAGAGTTCTGCAAGAGAAGTTTGAGCCGGAACAATGTCGTAATTGGCGGCAATTCGTAAATGTTCGATTGCTTTTTCAGGATTTTGTGCGACACCTTGCCCCAATTTATATTGAAGACCAAGTTGCCAGTGTGCTGCAATAAATCCCTGTGCGGCAGATTGCTGGTAGAGTTTATGGGAATATTCTAAATCGGGGGTGCTTGAGTATTGGTAGTGTTGGGCTAAGAAATATTGCGCCTGAGGGTTGTGTTGCTCGGCAGCTTTCAATGCCCATTTGACTGCTTGCTGTTCATTGCCGCTATCCGCATATAAACGCATCAGGCGTAGCTGAGCCGGAACCAAGCCTTCTTCGGCAAGTTCTTGATAGGCTGAAATAAGCGTTTCTACTTCTGCGCCGTTATTTTCTTGTAATTGGAGAAGATTGTAACGGGCATAGGGATGACCGGCTCTTGCCGCTTGTTTTAAATATTCAACTGCAATTGCCAAATCTTGTTCGTTTTCGTGGTTTTCGAACAGGCATCCTGCCAGTTGAAATGCAGCCTCGATATGTCCCGCCTCTGCTGCCTCGCAGAGCAATGGAATAGCTTGCACAAAGTCAGGCGGGTCTTGAGTAATTAATTTTTTTGCCAGAAGAAAAGATTCTTCATATTGTTGAGCATTCATCGTTTTTTATATTTATGAAGGATTCAAGGATAAAATAATCGGCCGACAGGATGCGGCCGTTATGATTTTGTAATTTTGGGGTTATTTACAAAAACAGGCAACCGTATTTGTATTTTTATACTTAGAATAATGGAATAAATTGTTTTATGCTGCATAAATACAACAGAAGATGGAATAAAGTGGGTTGAGAAAATACTTCTGCTGTTTGTTCAGTTCGAATTACTCTTCGTCCGGTTTTTTACGCCATAAAACAAGTAATTTACCAATGTGTTGAACCAGTTGGGCACCCAGTGTTTCACACAGGGCATTGCAAATTTCAATACGTTCTGCACGGTCATCGCCAAAAACACGGACTTTAATCAATTCGTGTGCTGTCAATGCGGCGTCGGTTTCTTTAATGACGGAGTCGGTCAAACCTTGTTGGCCAACCATAACAACGGGATGGAGGTGGTGTGCTTGGGCTTTCAAGGCCAAAATTTCTTTGGTGCTTAGTTTGTTGTCGCTCATTTTGATAAGTATCCAATTAAAAAGAATAATGGCTATATTGTACGCGATTTAGAACATTTACGGGGGAAATAACGTACAATACTGGTTTTTAACTTAAGCATTTCAAACCAAGATGGCTGTACGCTCAAAATCTTCAAAAGCATGGCTGCATGAGCATGTCAACGATCATTATGTTCATATGGCACAAAAGGATGGATATCGTGCCCGAGCGGCTTATAAATTATTGGAAATCAATCAGAAAGATAAATTGATCAAGCCGGGTACGGTCTTAGCGGATTTGGGTAGTGCGCCGGGTAGTTGGTCGCAGGTGGCGGCCAAGCTGGTCGGTAAAACAGGGGCAGTGTTTGCTTTGGATATTTTACCGATGGATGCGATTGAAGGCGTGTCGTTTATTCAGGGAGACTTTAGGGAAGATACTGTTTTGGAACAGTTTGAAGCCTTATTGGATAATCGCCCGTTAGACCTTGTAATCTGTGATATGGCACCCAATATGTCAGGCAATGCCGTAACAGACCAGGCACGCAGTTTTTACCTGTGTGAACTGGCTTTGGATTTTGCCTCGCAGCATTTGAAACCCGGAGGCAGTTTTTTGGTGAAGGTGTTTCAAGGCGCGGGCTATCAGGAATATACGGCGGCAATGCGCGAAATTTTTGCCAGTGTGCAAACTCGAAAGCCGGATGCTTCCCGCAATCGTTCCAGTGAGATTTACCTATTAGGCAAAAATAAACGCTGACAATGTAGGGTGGGTGCTTTAAAATTCTTTCCTTTGATTTTATTTATTTTGTAACCATGGAGCCTGTTCAGTGGGGAATACCATTAAAAACATATTAGTCTGGGTAGTGGGTGGTGCTATGCTTTTAGCAGCATTCAATGCACTCAGCGATAAGCAGGAAGATAAACAGCAAATCGAATATTCTCAATTTATTCAGCAAGTTAATAGTGGCGAAGTATCCAATGTCAATATCGAAGGATCTGTTGTCAGCGGCTATCTGATTAAAGGTGAGCGCACCGATAAAACTGCCTTCTATACCAATGCGCCTTTGGATGACAACTTGGTTAAAACACTGTTGGACAACAAAGTACGCGTCAAAGTAACTCCAGAAGAAAAACCAAGCATGCTGGCCAGTCTGTTTTACAGCCTGCTACCTGTTTTGTTGTTGATTGGTGCATGGTTCTACTTCATGCGCATGCAAAGCGGCGGTGGCGGTAAAGGCGGTGCCTTCTCTTTTGGTAAAAGCCGTGCGCGTTTGTTGGATAAAGATTCCAATAAAGTGACTTTTGCCGATGTTGCTGGTTGTGATGAGGCAAAAGAAGAAGTACAAGAAATCGTAGATTATTTAAAAGCCCCCAATCGTTATCAAAGCTTAGGTGGTCGTGTGCCGCGCGGTATTTTGTTGGCAGGCAGCCCCGGTACGGGTAAAACATTGCTGGCCAAAGCGATTGCCGGTGAGGCAGGTGTGCCGTTCTTCAGTATCTCAGGTTCTGACTTTGTGGAAATGTTTGTTGGTGTCGGTGCGAGCCGTGTCCGCGATATGTTCGAGCAGGCCAAGAAAAACGCACCATGCATCATCTTTATTGATGAAATTGATGCGGTCGGCCGTCAGCGCGGTGCCGGTTTGGGCGGTGGTAATGATGAGCGTGAGCAAACATTAAACCAATTATTGGTTGAAATGGATGGTTTTGAAAGTAATCAAACCGTTATTGTGATTGCAGCAACCAACCGTCCTGATGTACTTGACCCTGCGTTGCAACGTCCGGGCCGTTTTGACCGTCAAGTCGTTGTTCCATTGCCTGATATTCGTGGCCGTGAGCAAATCTTGAAAGTCCACGCTAAAAAAGTGCCTTTGGATGCATCTGTAGATTTGACTTCTTTAGCTCGTGGTACACCTGGTTTTTCAGGTGCGGATTTGGCAAACTTGGTCAATGAAGCTGCTTTGTTTGCCGGTCGTCGCAATAAAGTTAAAGTCGATCAAAGCGACTTTGAAGATGCGAAAGACAAAATCTATATGGGTCCTGAACGCCGCAGCATGGTGATGCATGAAGATGAAAAACGTGCGACAGCCTATCATGAGGCAGGCCATGCAATCGTAGCGGAAAGCCTGCCGTTTACCGATCCGGTTCACAAGGTAACCATTATGCCGCGCGGCCGTGCCTTAGGTTTGACTTGGCAACTGCCTGAGCGTGACCGCATCAGCATGTACAAAGACCAAATGTTGAGCCAGATCTCCATTTTGTTCGGCGGCCGTATTGCTGAAGATATTTTTGTCGGCCGTATCTCTACCGGTGCCTCTAACGACTTTGAGCGTGCAACTCAAATGGCACGCGAGATGGTAACGCGTTATGGTATGAGCGACAAAATGGGTGTGATGGTTTATGCTGAGAACGAAGGTGAAGTGTTCTTGGGTCGCAGCGTGACCCGTTCTCAAAATATTTCCGAGAAAACCCAACAAGATATCGATGCGGAAATCCGCCGTATTTTGGATGAGCAATATCAAGTGGCTTACAAAATCTTGGATGAAAATCGCGATAAGATGGAAACCATGTGCAAAGCACTGATGGATTGGGAAAC